>CAMWIJ010000040.1 GCA_947174275.1 uncultured Muribaculaceae bacterium | reverse complement strand
CTGTTGCGGGATGGGGTGGAGTGAGTGTGGGTGCGGGTGGCAGGCGAGTTGTGGATGTTGTGGGATTAAAAAAATGGGCGGGGTGAACATATCGGTGGATTTTATTATTATTTGTTTGGCAATTTTATTATATTTGTAAGCTAATAAGTAAGTCATCAAACAGTCAGGTTTTGAGGTGTCGGAGCATGCGGATTTATCGGCTTGCAGGGATGCTCTCGGAGCCGGCTTTCAGGGAGATAACCATATATGGACAATTATATCGTATCGGCACGCAAATACCGACCGTCGACGTTTGCGTCGGTTGTGGGGCAGAAGGCTCTGACGGCGACGCTTAAAAACGCTATTGCCACCGACCGCCTGGCGCACGCATATCTGTTTTGCGGCGGGCGCGGTGTGGGCAAGACGTCGTGCGCCCGCATCTTTGCCAAGACCATCAACTGCATGAACCCGACGGCCGACGGCGACCCGTGCAACGAGTGCGCCTCGTGCCGGGCGTTCAACGAAAACCGTTCGCTCAATATCATAGAGCTTGACGCAGCGTCAAACAACAGTGTCGATGACATACGCGGACTTGTCGACCAGGTGCAGGTGCCACCGACCGAGGGCCGTTACCGCGTGTTTATCATCGACGAGGTGCACATGCTGTCGTCGGCGGCATTCAACGCATTTCTGAAGACACTGGAGGAGCCGCCAAGCTATGTTGTGTTCATCCTGGCTACCACCGAGAAGCAGAAAATCATACCTACGATATTGTCGCGCTGCCAGATCTACGATTTCAACCGCATCACGGTGGCCGACATGGTCGACCATCTGCAATATGTGGCTTCGCAGGAAGGGATTACAGCCGAGCGGTCGGCGCTGAGCCTGATTGCCCGCAAGGCCGACGGAGCGATGCGCGACGCGCTGTCGATATTCGACCAGGTGGCGGCATCGTCGCGCGGCAACATCACCTACACCTCGGCGATTGCCAATCTGAATGTGCTCGACTCGACATATTACACCCGTCTGGCCGGTGCTTTTGCCAAGGGCGACGTGCAGAGTGCCCTGCTGCTCTACAAGGAGATACGCGACCGCGGTTTCGACACGCATTTCTTCATCACCGGTCTGGCGGCTTATATCCGCGACCTGATGGTGGCGCGCTCGGAGTCGACGCTACAGCTTCTCGACACCGACGATGATGTCAAAGCCGAGATGGCCAACACCGCCAAAGAGCTTCCTCTCGACTTCTACTATGCGGCCATGAGCCTGTGCAACGAGGCCGACCTCAACTATCGCCAGGCATCGTCAAAGACATTTCTCGCCGAGCTTCTGCTCATCAGACTGTGCCAACTACAAAGCCCCTCCCCCACTTATAGCGGCAGCGGAGAGGGGCAGCTCAAGCCTTTTGCCGCCCCGGCGCCGACTGCAGCGCCGGCCACTGCGCCTGCTTCAGATCATGCCGCCGTGCAACCGACAGCGGCACCGGCGGTCACCAACACTCAGCCACCGGCCGCACCCGCTCCGGCCGTGAAACCGGCTCCGGCGGCCGCAACGGCAGCGCCCCCCGCAGCCGGGACAAGCGCCCCGCCGCCTCCGCCGTCGCGCACGGGTAAAGTGCTACGCTCCACCCGCCGCGTCGAGGCCCAGGCAACAACAGGGCCGAGCTGCACTGACGCCGCAGAGGCCCGGACACACCGCACCGCGAGCTACACCGACGAGCAGGTAAACGCCGCATGGGACGCCTACGCCGCGGCACGTCCGACCGAAAGGATACTTATCAACACGATGCGCGCATGCCGCCCCCGCAATATGGGTAACGACACTTACGATGTGGCGCTTGAAAACGAGATACAGACAGCGGAGTTCCGCAACCGCCTCGTCGAACTGCTCCCCTATATGCGCGACGCGATATCCAACGACAACTTCAACATCACTCTCTCAATCAATGAGTCGGGACCCGCGCCGACGATATGGAATGACCGCGAGATACTCGCCCACATCACCTCGGTGTCGCCGGAAATCGTGAAACTGATCGACAAATTCAACCTCAAACTCGTATAAACAACTTTACGTGACTGTCACGGACACAATAAGAAACCGCTTACAGCAACCACTGATTATGAAAAAGATACTGACCACAACAGCCATCGCCGCAGCAGCGTTCACAGGAGCGGCGCAGGTCAACTCGCCTGCTCCGGAAGGCTACCGCCAGCGGGCCATCGACATGTATAACGATGCGAATTATGTCGGCTGCACCGACCAGATGCGTTATCTTAAAGACAACAATCCGACCGCGGCCGAGCTCGAGGACGCCGACTACTACATAGCGATGTCGGCGCTCCATCTCGACAAAGCCGACGCCGAGGCTCTGATAAAATATTATATGTGGCGCTATCCGGCATCGCCGCGCATAGCCGACGCACGCCTTGCGCTCGGCAACCTCTACATGGCGCAGTCACGTTATGCCGACGCTCTGAGAGAATTCGGCCTGATAGCCGACAAGACCCTCGACCGCAGCAGCGCCGACCGTCTTGACGCATCGCGCGCCTACTGCCTGCTCAAGCAGGGGGAATATGACCTTGCCGCACAGCTCTACCGCCGGTTATCGCGCTCAAAGGAGTATGCCGACGAAGCGCGTTTCTATGAAGGCTATATCGCCTACGTGAAAAAAGACTACCGCAAGGCCGCCGATCTGTTCAAGAACTGCAACAGGGCTAAAGCGCCCGGCGACATGGCCGACTACTACCTGTCGCAGATACAGTATCTCGACGGCGACTACGCCAAGGCAGCCGCCACCGCACGGCGTCTCTACACCAACGACACCGTTGACCCGGCATTCCGCTACGAAGCGATGCGCGTGGCCGGCGAGTCATACTACCAGCTCGACGACCTGTCGGAAGCACTGCCGCTGCTCAGGGAATATGCCGCCAACACCGCCGAACCCCTTCCCACCACGCTCTATATGCTCGGTGTCACCGAGTACCGCGAAGGCAACTACGAGGAGGCTGTCAGAGACCTCACTCCGGTGATTGACTTCGACAACGCCATGGGTCAGAGCGCCAACCTCTTCATCGGTCAGGCGATGATGAGACAGGCCAACTACTCGGGCGCGATGATAGCGTTTGACCGCGCCCTGCGCATGAATTTCGACAACGACGTGCGCGAAGCGGCGTTCTACAACTATGCCGTAGCGAAGACCGAGGGCGGAAAGATACCGTTCGGCAACTCGGTAGCGACGTTCGAGGAGTTTCTGCGGGCGTTTCCCGACTCGCGCCATTCGTCAGCCGTGCGCGAATATCTCGTGGCCGGCTACATGACCGACAACAACTACGCCGCCGCCCTGGCGTCGATCAACCAGATAAAGAACCCGTCGAAAAAGATACTCGGCGCCAAGCAGCAGGTGCTCTATGCCCTGGGCTCGCGCGAGGTGATGGCCGGACAGAACGCCGACGCCATCAGCCACCTCAAGGAGGCGGTGTCGCTCCGTCAGCATGACGCAAAGACAGCGCTCGAGTCGGAGCTTTGGCTCGGCGAGGCATATTACGCCAACGGCGACTATGCCGACGCGCAGAAATCTTACCGCAACGCCATGACCGGCAACCGCCTGTCGCCCGAAAACAAGGCGAAAGCGCTCTACGGACTGGGCTACAGCTTCTTCCGCGACGGCGACTCCGAGAGCGCAAGCCGCTATTTCAACGACTTCCTAAACACGCGGCCAGAGCCTTCGGGCCTACTGAAAGCCGACGCCCTCAACCGCATCGCCGACAACTATTACAAGCAGAAAGAGTTTGGCAAGGCAGCCTCAGCCTACAACGACGCATACCGCGCCAATCCATCAACCGGCGACTACGCCCTGCTCTCACGCGCCCGCATGACCGGCTACAGCGGCAACTACAAGGAGAAAGTGTCTCTGCTGCAGCAGTTCATCAAGGAGTTCCCCAAGTCAAGCATGCTCCCGCAGGCCTATATCGACCTGGGCGAAAGCTATGCGCAGCTCGGCGACTCCGACCGGTCAATCGAGGCCTACTCGATGGCAGCGTCGAGATATGCCGGAAGCGCCTACGGCCGTCAGGCCAACCTGCTTCTCGCTCTCGCCTATCTCAACGAGAATGACAAACCGCAGGCCGTCGACACCTACATGCAGCTGATACGCACCGCGCCCGGCTCGGAAGAGGGACGCCAGGCCTCCGACAACCTCAAGCAGCTGATGGCCGACGACGGCCGTCTCGACGAGTATGTCGACTTCATCAACTCAGTGCCCGGAGCATCGCCCGTAGGTGTGTCAGACGTGGAGAGCGCCGCATTCCTCGCCGCCGAACGCGACTATCTCAACAAGGGTCTCACCGGCCGTCTGACCGACTATCTCGACCGCTTCCCGCAGGGAGCGTCGCGTGCGACAGCGCTCGGCTATGCCGTAGCGGCCAATTCCACCGCCGGCAACACCGAAGCAACCATAGCCTACGCCGACGAACTCATCAACGACTATCCCGACAACGCCCTTGTCGGCGCAGCCCTCAAAGCCAAAGCCGAAGCACTCGCATCGCAGGGCAAGGGAGAGCTCGCGCTTGACACCTACACACGTCTGGCCACTGCGGCGTCGACACCCGAGATGCTCAACGAAGCCCAGCTCGGCATAATGCGCACCGCCCGCGACCTGGGTCACTACGACCGCGTAATCGACGCCTCGTCGGCCATCACATCGTCATCGACGCCCACCGCACGTCAGCGCTCCGAAGCAGCCTACTGCCATGCCGACGCGCTCTACAACACCGGCGACGCCGACAGCGCCAAAGCTCAATGGGAGACACTTGCCGCCGACCTCAACGACATATACGGCGCAATGTCGCTCTACCGCACAGCACAGGCATGCTACGACAGCAACGACCTCAAGGGAGCGCGTGAGGCCGCCGAACGTCTCATCGACTCCGACACGCCCCACAACTACTGGCTTGCACGCGGTTTCATACTCATTTCCGACATCAACCGCGCCGAGGGCAACACCTTCGAGGCCGACCAGTATCTGATAAGCCTGCGCGACAACTATCCCGGCACCGAAACCGATATTTTCAAAATGATTGACGACCGTCTCAACAAATAATCAACGAACGCAATGAAGAAACAATATATCACTCTCGCCGCCGCACTCCTCGCCCTGGGCATGTCGGCCCAGACTCTGACCAAAGAGATCGTGATCGAACGCGAAGTCGACCCGACGCTGCCCGACGCGCAGCGCATCAGCAACTACCCCACCCTGCTGCAGCCCCAGGCCCCGACGACACGTCTGCCGTTTGTCGACGTCACCGCCGCAGCCCGCGTTCCCGGCATGCTCACCATGCTCGAGCCAGCCGACGGACAGCCAGCATTCACCGTGTCGCCCTACCGGGGATATGCCTCGCTGGGATATTTCCCCGCCTACAACCTCGGCATCTCGGCCGGCTATTCAATCATAGCGAAGCCGGCATCGTCGCTCAACGTATGGACGCAGTTTGACGGCTATTCATATAAAGACCAGTATGACGAGACCCTCAAGCGCAACAGCGTGACCCTCGGCGCCGACTTCTCACAGCTGTTCGGCCGCAGCCGGCGACTCGACGTGTCGGCCGACTTCACCTACAACGCCTACAACAGGCCGTGGGAAGAGACCGAGCCCAACCACAGCACACTGGCATTCAACGTCGACGCCGCCTGGTCGGCACGCCACAACGCACTGGCCTATTACGTCACCGCCGACTTCAACCATTTCAGCTTCTCGGGCAAAGAGAAAGGGCTGACATTCCACGACATCGACGCCATCTCGCAGAATATCGCCAAAGCTTCAGTCGGAACCGTCTATTTCATCACCGACAAATCGTCGCTCGCCGGACATGTCGACGTCAACTTCGTCAACACGAGCCATTTCAATCAGCTGATGAATGGCGCCGAAATCAACAGCAACGCCGTCGGCGTCAGCGTGCCGCAGATGATGCCCGGCGAAGGCAAGACGCTCGGGCTCATCACTCTTGCCCCCGCCTACCGCTACACCTCGGGAGTCTTTTCGACAAGCCTCGGAATCAAAGCACAGATTGCCACCAACTCCGGCAAGACATTCCACATAGCCCCCGACGTGAAGTTCAACCTCCGCCCCGTATCGGCATTCGCCGCCACCCTCACGCTTGGCGGCGGTGAGCATATCAACACGCTGTCGGAGCTCTACAACATCAACCCCTACATGTCGGTGGCACAGGGTCACAAGTTCTCTGAAGTGCCTTTCACCGCCGACCTCGCGCTGACATTCGGCCCATTCTACGGCGCCTCTGTCGAGCTCTTCGGCGGCTATGCCGTGGCAAATGACTGGCTGATGCCCGACGCCGCATGCATAAACGGTGCGTCAGGCATTGTCAACGCCGTCGACCGCGACATCTACGCCACGATGTTTGAAGCCGTCGACCTACGCGCATTCCATTACGGTGCCAAGCTCGCATGGAAATACAACAAGCATATCGAGGCATCGGTGAAATATACCGGCGCACCCGGCTCCTACAACCACAGCTACTATCTCAACCGCGACCGTGCGCGCCACATCCTCGAGGCAAAAGCATCGGTGACCCCGATCGACCCGCTCACCGTCGACGCTTCGTTTGAACTCCGCGCCGGCCGTTCGCTCTACTCGAACTGGGGCACACTCTCCGGCAGCAAACCGCTTCGCTACGGCCTCCGCAACGCCAATTCACTCAACATCGGCGCCACTTACCGCTTCACCGACATGCTCTCGGCATTCGTGCGCGTGGAAAACATATTGGGCAACCGCGCCTATATGTACAATATGCTTCAGCAGCAAGGCATCCACGGCCTCATTGGCGCCGCCATAAAGTTCTGAGATTGACACCACATATAAATCAACTACGTCAGCCTGTAACGACATGTTACAAGCTGACGTAGTTTTTATTATGAGCGGTCACATCGTGAGCAGCAGCAGGGACGGGGGCGTCTCGCCCCCGTTGGTGACTGTTGCGTGTCGTATAACTCAGTAAAATATCATCCAAAATGTAGGGACGCACGGCTCGTGCGTCCGAGGTTATCGCCTGACATTCAGACCATTGGCGGACGCACGAGCCGTGCATCCCTACAATGTGGGGGGCTATGTAGGTGGAACTATGAGGGCGGTGTAAATCGGCGTCCTGCGGAAGCCTCTGTTTTGTTGGATTGTAACCCCGCAAGCCTCGCTGCACTCGGCGTGCGGGGTTACGCATAATCGGCGTCCTGCGGAAGCCTCCATGGTGGGGCAGAGTGGGGCGGTAGTGGGCCGTCGTGGAGGGGTGTGAGGGGTTGGAGCCGAATGATGACGTTGCGAGCTCGGTGAAGCCTCCGGTGATATGGTGTGTGAGATTATACAAATGCGCAAGTGAACTGCAGGTTATGGGCGGCAGCAGGGACGGGGGCGTCTCGCCCCCGTTGGTGACTGTAGCGTGTTGTATAACTCCGTAAAATATCATCCAAAAATGTAGGGACGCACGGCTCGTTCGTCCGAGATTATCGCCTGACATTCATACCATTGGCGGACGCACGAGCCGTGCGTCCCTACATTTTTGCAACTCCATATATGCGGAGCGGGGTGTCTCTGCGTCAGTTTGCAGAGACACCCCGCTTTTATCGGGTTATGGCCGCGCTGTCGCTGTCGGCCGGTAGGGTCGGACGTTTGTTATTTCACTACTTTCACCACTTTGTCGCCCTGACGCATGATGTAGAGGCCGTTGGCGGGGTTCTCTACGCGTACGCCCTGGAGGTTGAAGTATTCAACGGGAGCGTTTTCGTTGATTTCGATGTCTTCAACACCGGTAGTGCCACCGTTAAGGGTAACGATATAGCTGCCTGTCATTTGTTTAGCTCCATTGTAATCAACTAATTTTCCATAAACTACTACAACGTCACCTTTAGTGATTTCATCACCGGTAGTAAATTTAATATTAGTACCACCATCGTTACCGTAGACGCCACGGAAGATGACAAGGGCAGTTGCTGCATCGTATGTAGCTTCGTCGTTGATAGAGTAAGTGGCATTGCCATACTGTGTAGAAATTTCCTGAATATTAGTTATATAACCTTTTACATAAACGGCTTTGTCAAGACCTTGGCCAGCTTCGATAAGTTCAAATGCTTTGGCTACTGTGTAAGCAGTTTCGAGAGTGTTGGAAATGTCAACAGAAGGATCAGCGGCAGCTTTGACGTTCAGTTTATAAGTCGCCTCACCTGCTAAGTATTCATCATTGCCGTCAAATTTTGCAGTTATATTTGCAACGCCTGCAGATACGAGGGTGATTTCGCCTTCAGCATTGATGGTTGCAACACCTTCATTGTCGCTACTGTAACTAACGCTTACGTTGTAAGGGTTGGTAAGGGTAGGGAATACGTTAGCTTCAGATCCAATGGTTACATCTCGTGAAGCAGTTCCCCATGAAAGACCTGCGGGTAACAATGATGTGCCTTGGTAAAGCTTGATGTCATCAAGACGTACATTGGACGAGGTGCTGTTTGTAAATTTGATTGTGATATTCTCAGTGCCGGCAGCAACTGTTACAGGGTATGAATATGCATTTCCGGTTTTTTCCTTATCGCCAAGTGTGGCATTTGTTACAGTGACATTAAGGCGGTCGTAGTTTGCAAGATAAGAGAGTGTCATTTCCCCTGATTTACCATTCATTGGAATGGTAGCAGAGAATGTGCCGCCGTTTTTGGCTACAAGTAATTCAGGGGCTGTTCCTGTTGCCAGCTTTTCATTATAGATTTTCGTGCCTGAAGCAGTACATGTATAATTATATGTGCCACCTGAGGGTACGGCATTTGCTGAGTAAGAGCTGAAGTCTTCAGACCAAAGAATGTCTTCGGCCGAGGCAAACGAAGTTGCGCAAAGCACTGTGGCTAACGAGAGTAAAAATTTTTTCATAAAAATCGATTTTTGGTTAATACTTATAGTGATATTTGGTTAAATTTATAAAAATACTAAATAAATTCAAGTTTATATTATTAATTTGGAGAAAGTGATAACGAAATTTTAAACTTTCGGAAGGATTTGTACTATATCTAATGCCACAAAGGTAAGAAATTTAAAACTAAATTTCAACAATATAAGAGACTAATTATTAACTCAAATAGATATTTAACATTAATGGAATTTTTAACTTCACGCCGGATGAAACTAAAATGCTCCGGGCAGGGCTGCAATCACGTGTATGAATATACAGATACGGAGTATTATTTATGCAATGACCCGGGAGAGGTGGTGTTCAGATGCCCTGAATGTAAGGCTCTGACAAAGGCTGAGGTGCACAATGTCGACCATTTCCGATATTATGGACGGGATGGAAAGTGTCATTATCAAAACGACGCGGTATATGCCTGCGAGTCGAAGTGGGAGGAATGTGCCGAAGAATATGCCGATGTGCCACGCGGCGAGTTCAGGGAATATGTTGACGATGTTGACGTGCAGCCTAAAGCGATACCGCAAGAACCGGTGTGGCTGTTCGACGGCAGGGATTTTGATGCGGAAGGCCGCGGGGTGATGACGCGGTATGCCGCTGAGCTGGATAAGGAGCTGGCGACGATTGTCAACGGCTATCTTGCCGGAGTTGCCGGAGCCGACAGCATCAGTCGTCTTGAGATAAGGGTGAAGCTCTCCGACCGGCAATGCCGCTATGTCAAAGAGGTTAGGTCGGAGCGTGACATAAACGCCGCCGGCTTGACACTGATTGAAGTCGAAGGCGTGAATCCGGAAGATATTATCGACGGAGTGTTCACGCGCGACCGCTGCCTTGCGATATTAAACAATATGCTGATGCGGTGGCGACTGGAGTGCCGTGAAGTGTTTCTGGTGTCGCCGTTTATCGGTTTTCAGTACACCAATAAGAAGTATGCCCGTGAGATATGCGAATTCTGGAGATGGCTCTCGGCGGTCACCGACATCGACAAGACAACACTTATCACACGCAAGTGCTCTCTGTCCTCTTTGAAATCGGCATATACATCGATTGGGAAATCGTATGAAGAACTCAGGAAGTGGAACGATATCTCCACTATCGTCACGATGGCCGACAGCTATGACGGCAGAAAGAAGGGTTGTGAAAAGTCGGCCGTAAAACTGTTTCATAAATCGCATGCGAAATTCTATGCCGGGGTCTATGACGATTACGTGGAAGTGATTGTCGGGTCATATAATCTGCATTCGGGCTCATATTATGAAAATATGATGTTGAGACGTTATGAGCCGGAGCAATTCAGCCGCAATTACCTGGCACCTTTCAATGTTAGCCTGCACAAGCCTGCATATAATCATGCGCAGCCTGTGCTTAAAGCGGTCATAGAGATTGATGCCGACAAGGGGGTGATGCCGGCAAAGCTTGAATGACCGCTCCGCGTGCAACAATTGCATGAAAATTTGTGTTGTTGAAGTATATTGCGTATATTTACGCTTTTCTCAACATAAAACTTGACAACCATGATAACGACAATTGTAGGCTACGCCGCGTGCGTATGCATGATATTCGGCTATCTGCCGCAGGCTATATATACAATCCGCACCAACGACACTGACAGCATCGCGGTGCCGACCTTTCTGCTGATGGGGCTTGGCAGCGTGTTTTTTGTGATACAGGGCATATTGCTCGGCAACTGGCCTCTGCTTATCACCAATGTGGTGACCGGCCTCTGCTCGGCCATAATCTTCGTCATGAAAATGCGCAACGACTGGCGCAAACACCGCGATGCGCGCCAAGGCAAATTCCCTGAAGACAAGGTGTGACATATTTATCTGATGGATTGACGATGCATCCCGGCCAAGTCGCGGTGCTCCATGACCGGGCTAATGGGATAGATGATGCCTGCCGGCAACGTCCTCGGGGTGCACGTCCATGCCCCCGGCCAAGTCGCAGGGCTCCATGACCGGGCTAATCAGATAGATGATGCCTGCCGGCATCTCCCTACCAGCCAACAGCGCCTATGTAACCCACAGTAGGACCGTATAACGAAAGACCGTACGATGAAATGGCTCATCCGGCCATGATGCCGACAGGCATCATCAATCTCATTAGCCCTGGGGGCGGTGACATGGATATGCCCGAGACCGAGATGCCAGCAGGCACCATCTATCCGATTAACCCGGTCATGGCGCTCTGCGACTTGGCCGGGGGCAGGAGGCACACACCCCGGACGACGTTGCCGGCAGGCATCGTCTATCCCATTAGCCGAGGGCGGACACCCGGATGTACCCCGTGACCGAGATGCCGGCAGGCATCATCTATCCGATTAACCCGGTCATGGCGCTCTGCGACTTGGCCGGGGATAGGATGAGCTCACACCCCACAGACGTTGCCGGTAGGCATCGTCAATCCCATTAACCCGGTCATGGAGCCCTGCGACTTGGCCGGGGCAGGAGGCAAACACCCCCACAGACGTTGCCGACAGGCATCGTCTATCTGATTAACCCGGTCATGGCGCTCTGCGACTTGGCCGGGGACAGGATGAGCACCGACCCCGGACGACGTTGCCGGCAGGCATCGTCTATCCGATTAGCCCGGTCATGGAGCCCTGCGACTTGGCCGGGGGGGGGGCGGCCGGGATGTATAAATTGCGTTTTTGCTGTTTTTTAATGAGAGAAATTACATATTGAAAAAGAAAAATTGCGTAACTTTGCGCTACTTATAAATATAATGACAGATATGGATTTATTTGACAGAATTTCAGAAGATATCAAGAAGGCCATGCTTGCCAAGGAGCGTGTGCGTCTGGAGGCTTTGCGCGGCATCAAGAAAGAGTTTCTCGAGGCAAAGACCGCCAAAGGAGGCGACGGCACTCTGAGCGACGAGGCCGCGACAAAGGTGCTGGTGAAGATGGCGAAGCAGCGCCGCGAGAGCGCTGCAATCTACACGGAGCAGAACCGCCCCGAGCTTGCCGCCAACGAGCTTGCCGAGATGGCAGTGATAGAGGAATACCTCCCCAAGCAACTGACCGACGAAGAACTCACCGCCGAGCTTAAGAAAATCATCGCCGAGGTGGGCGCCACCGACGCAAAGATGATGGGCAAGGTGATGGGCGTGGCGAGCAAGGCGCTTGCCGGTCGCGCCGACGGTCGCGCCATCTCCGCTAAAGTGAAAGAGCTGCTATCGTAATAATAAGAATTATAGGATTTATAAATCTTATAAGATAAAAAAACACAAGCATTATGCTGACAATACAACAGATCAAGGAAAATCCCGGATATATCGTAGACCGCCTGAAGGTCAAGGGATTTGATGGAAAAGAAAAGATTGATGCCATTCTCGCTCTCGACGAGCGCCGCCGCGCCCTGCAGCTGTCGGCCGACACTATCGCCGCTTCGCTCAACAAGCAGGCCGCCGAAATAGGCAAGCTCATGAAAGCCGGAGAGCGCGAGGCCGCCGAAGCCGCAAAGGCCGAAGTGGCAAAGGCAAAAGAAGATATGAAGAAATATGCGTCGGAGCTCGACGCCGTGGAGAAGGAGATACTTGAAATACGTCTCTCCATCCCCAACATACCCTGCGAGGCGGTGCCCGAAGGCAAGACCGCCGAAGACAATGTGGTGGAAAAAAGCGGCGGCGTGATGCCCGAACTTCCGGCCGACGCGCTTCCCCACTGGGAGCTCGCCAAGAAGTATAACATCATCGACTTCGACCTCGGCGTGAAAATCACCGGAGCCGGTTTCCCCGTCTATATCGGCAAAGGTGCCCGCCTGCAGCGTGCCCTCATACAATTCTTCCTCGACTCGGCCAACGAAGCCGGCTACACCGAGGTGCAGCCCCCCTACGTCGTCAACGAGGCATCGGGCTACGGCACCGGACAGCTCCCCGACAAAGAGGGTCAGATGTATTACGTGCCTCTCGACAATCTCTACCTGATACCCACCGCCGAAGTGCCCGTGACCAACATCTACCGCGACGTAATTCTCAACGACGCACAGCTCCCGATCAAAAACTGCGCCTACTCGGCATGCTGGCGCCGCGAGGCAGGCAGCTACGGTAAGGATGTGCGCGGCCTCAACCGCCTGCACCAGTTCGACAAGGTGGAAATCGTGCGCATCGAGAAGCCCGAAAATTCCTACGCCGCTCTCGAGGAGATGAAAGACCACGTGCAGTCGCTGCTCGAGCGTCTCGGACTCCCCTGGCACATACTCCGCCTTTGTGGCGGCGACATGAGCTTCACCTCGGCCATCACATTTGACTTCGAGGTCTACTCGGCTGCACAGCAGCGCTGGCTCGAAGTGTCGTCGGTATCCAACTTCGAGACATATCAGGCGGCTCGCCTCAAATGCCGTTACCGCGGCGATGACAAGAAAACACGCCTGTGCCACACGCTCAACGGCTCGGCTCTCGCTCTGCCGCGCATCGTGGCAGCCATACTCGAGAACAACCAGACGCCCGAAGGCATCGTAGTGCCCGAGTGCCTGCGCAAATACACCGGCTTCGACATCATCGACTGATCAATTCATTGTGAATTAAGAGGGTAGCTCCTGACAAAAGACAGAACTTAGTGAGGGTGTTGCACAAATGTAGGGACGCACGGCTCGTGCGTCCGCCAACACCCTGATTATCAACTATTAATTTCAGACGCACGAGCCGTGCGTCCCTACAACATTAAGTTCTGCACCCCCCTCAAGACGACAGTAACATTAAACACTCAAAAGTGCTTGCCGAAAAAATAACAGCAGAAATGGGGTTTCCCCCCACAGAACAGCAGAGGGCGTTGATTGACGCCCTCTCGCGTTTCTGCGGCGACGCCACGCCCTATAATTCGGTGTTTCTGCTAAACGGCTATGCCGGCACAGGCAAGACATCGGTGGTGGCGGCGCTCGTCAAGGCTCTGCGCGCGATGCGACGCCCCACGGTGCTGCTCGCCCCTACGGGCCGCGCAGCCAAGGTGCTGAGCGGCTTCGCAGGCAAGAAGGCGATGACCATCCACCGCAAAATCTACAAAGGCCTGGGCGACGTTGCGGCAGTCGCCGGTGTGGCCGACAATCCCCATGTCAACGCCATATTTATCGTTGACGAGGCGTCGATGATAGGCGAAGGCGAGCATGACTCACTGCTCGACGACCTCGTTCACTACGTCTACGGCTCAGGCCACGACTGCCGCATGATATTGCTCGGCGACGGAGCCCAGCTTCCACCCGTGGGCTGCGACCGCTCACCGGCGATGTCGGCCGAAAGGCTGCGCGGTCTCGGACTGCGTGTGACACGCGCCGTGATAACACAGACAGTGCGCCAGAAAGCCCGCAGCGGCATCCTCTACAACGCCACGACTCTGCGCCGCGCCATGAATGCGGAGACGCTGCCGGTGCCCCGGCTGCGCGTCAGGCCGTTTGCCGACGTCAGAGCCATCGGCGGCGAGGAGCTGCAGGAAGCCCTCGAGGAGTCATATTCACACTACGGCATCGACGACACTCTGCTGATCACGCGCTCCAACAAGCGCGCGATGGAATTCAACCTTGCCATACGCAAATCCATACTCGAGAAAAACGACGTCATTTCGCGGGGCGAACCGCTGCTCATAGCCAAAAACAACTATTTCTGGACATCAAAGGTGAAGGGCGCCGACTTCGTGGCAAACGGCGACGTGGTGAAGGTCAACAAGATATACGGCACGGAGATAATCGGGTTTCTACGTTTCGCCGATGTGGAACTGTCGCTCCCCGACCGCGACATCACTTTCGACGCCAAACTAATACTCAACTCACTCAATTCGGTGACGGCCGGACTCAATCCCGAGCACGAACAGATGCTCCTGACCCGTGCACTCGCCGGCCTCGACCCCGCATCGGCCGCCGATCCGGCAGTGCGCCGGCGGGTCTTTCACACCGACCCTTATTTCAATGCGCTGCGCGTAAAATATGCCTACGCCGTCACATGCCACAAGGCGCAGGGCGGCCAGTGGAGCTCGGTGTTCGTCGACATGGCAAATATCTCCAACGACGCCGTCACCACCCTTGATTTCTACCGCTGGCTCTACACGGCAACCACCCGCGCCCGCTCTCTCATCACCTACATCTCCCCTTCGATAGCAAAAGACTGACGCCCGGCATTGTTAAACAAAGTTAATGCATATTTACACATATTTTTGCATATATACATATAACATGCTGAAAATATCGAATATACCGCTGTTCATGCCGCATGCGGAGCGACATATACATTCACACCTCGCAAAAAAAATGTATAAAAAGATTTTGTCAATTCAAAAATTATTACTTCTTTTGCATGTGTGTTTTTCATAGTATTAGATTAAGATAAAGGTTTAAAGGAAAAGAGTCGTTGTGAAACGACTCTTTTTTTTATACTTACCCGGCTGCCAGCTCACACCAGATACCGCCCCAGAAACGGAATATTGCGCAGCACAAACGACACTGCCAGACCGCCACCCATCGACACCGCAAACACCATCACCGTCGACTCCGACCACTCAGGCATATAACGCGGCAGAAGCAGGCCGCCGAGCAGCCAGTGGCTGAGATAGATGCCGTAGGAATAGCGCGCGATGAAATTGACAATCCGGTCGGCCACAGCGCCGACACTCTTCACCTTCACCAGCACTGAAAACCAAAACACTGCCATTGCGATAGAAGGCAGGCCGGTCCAGTCCATAGCCGGTTTGCGCATGTCAAACGTGTCGGCCGCGTCACGAAGCGCATAAGGCACAACTACACCAACCAACAGCATCAGCGCATAGAGCGTCGCAAGGCGCACTCGGTGCGCCTTGCGACGCGACAGCGAGCTGTCGGCCGAAGCCTGCACCACATACGACGGAAGCAACGCTCCGCGATAGCGGTAACGCGTCAGATAATACCCTGCCAGTGCGTAAGGCACCGCCGACGCAAACAGCGACAGCGGCGTCTCGGCCGTGCGTATCCCTCCGAGCACTCCAAACAGCGGCAGAAGCCCGCTCGCTGCCCACAGCAACAGCACATAGTGGAAATGCTTGCGCGAGGCTGTGACGACCCACGGCGACAGAAGCGGCATAATGAAATAAACCGACATCAGGGCGGGCACAAACCATCCAGCATCGAAATTATATGACATCCAGCTCCATCGTATCTGCATCGCAAGAGAATACCCGTTGACCATGCCTAACAGATAATATGCCACGGCATAGACAAGCACCCACACCACAAACGGCACGAACACCCTCACCACACGCCGGCGCACGAAATCGGCATAACCGCCGGTCACCGGCAGAAGCAGCGCCCCCGACACCATGAAAAACAACACCGCGTCGGGATTGAATATCAGATGCACAAGATATCTGATATCCGGACAGATGTCGGCCCGCATGCTGTGGTCGACCATCACCATCACTATCGCCACCGCGCGTATCAGATTAAGACCGAACAGCTGCCGGTGGCTGCGGCTGTCGGTCGTTGCTATCGAATTCAGAGGGGGTCTCATTTCAAAAGTTTAATTAATATGTAGTGGCACGTAGCAGAAGTAGCGGTGCCGGCTATGTTTCATAATTGTCAAGAGTGGCGCGAAGCGACGTCGTCACTATCGCGCGAAGCTCGGCCGGACGCACCACCGTCACCGACGGCCCGTGCGAAAGTATCTCCTGCACGAAGTCGTCTGACAACTTCAGCCGGTAGCTGAACAGCGAATATCCGTCTGACACTGTCTCCTGCTGGCTGTGATGCAGAGGGAGCGCCCTGAAATATTTCGCCTGCCGCGCGTCGACCCGCAATATCACCTCCTTCACCTCGCCACGGTTGAAAATGATGCCGAAACTGTCGCGGAAATAAGCCGGAGCGTCAAAATAGTCGGGTATCGTGTAAGTGTCGCCGGTCACTCGCATCGACACTATGCGGTCGAGAGCGTAGGTCTTGACACGGTCATCGGCCACATTAAGCCCCGTCACATACCACCGCTGGCGGAATATCTTGAGGAAATACGGGTGAAGCACAATGCCGCGGGTCGGATTCTGCCTCGTGTAGGGCTGATAGTCCATCTCCACGGTGCGCCCTTCCTTGAGCGCGCTCACCATCGACGGCAGATGCTCGCGCGCCGACGGCACCTCCTCAAGAAATATCTTGTCGGCCACATCGCGCGAGTCGCTCAGCATGTTGGTCATCGCCACGGAGTTGAGCAGCCAGTCGGTGATACCTTCCGACGACGGGTCCTCAGCTATATGATAGGTATTGTCTGACGGATTGAAGCCTATCGTGATATTGAAAAGCTCCTCCACCGCGGCGCGATAATTATAAAATGTGCGCCGCGGCAGAGGATTGCCGTCGGAATATATCGATTGCTTCCACGCCTCGTCGAGCTCGCGGCGCGTGATGCTGCCCCGCCGGCGTATCGTGTCGACGAGCCATATATAACGTGACAGTAGATTGCGTGCCATCAGAGTGTAACGAATGCCGGCACAAGTGCCTCAACCCTGACCGCATCTTTCTTCGACGGGAATTTCAGCGTCACAGGCTTGTCGGAAAACACTACGGCCACTTTATTGGCCGACTCGGGGTCGCGCTTGGTCACTACGAGTATATCGGCGCCGTTGTGGCCGCGCATTGTGGCAAACGATGCCTCGCCGCGCCACATCGCCGGATTGGCCGCACGAAATTTCATTGCCTCCGCCACATAGTCACGCAAGTCGGCCTCGGCGCTGTTGCGGGGCGACAGATGGCCGGTGGTGCGGGCAATGTTGTCCTTCTGCGCGCCTGTGGTCTCAAGCGAGCGGTCGGCAAACTCGTCGCCGTAATAGAGTGTGATCGGGCCGGAATATGCCGCGAGGATGCCGTGGCGCAGCTTCAGCTTTGCGTAATACTGCGGGTCGGCGGGATCGAAATGGTCGGCAAGACGGTAGCCGTCATGGTTGGAGAGATAGAGATTGGGCATGACACTGTCGTTGAGATAGCCGCGCGCGGTCGGGGGCGCAAGCGTAGTGATTATATCAGCCCAGCCGTTTTCAAGACCCTCGCTGTCGACATCCTGCATCGCCCCTGAGATGCGCTCCTTGCCGTCGAAGTCAAACGCGCTGAGCAGGCCGCCGTCACGATAGACCCCGCGGTTTATCACGTCGGCGTCGCCCCAGTCCTCGCCTACCATATAACCCAGCGTGCCCCATTTCTCGCCGCGTGCCTTGCGGGCTGCCGTAAGATCCTCTACAGCGCCGCGTATTTCGAGCCAGTAGTTGTGGCCGCCCTGTGTGGCCTGATACGCCTGGTCAAGACGCCATCCGTCAATGCCGAAGCGGTCGATATAATATGTAGCCAGCTCTTTAATATAGTCAAGCGAACCGGGATAGGCGATATTGCCGGAGCCCCCCTGCTCGCCGCGGTCGGAATATACCTCGCGGGTGTCGAGAATATAGCCTGAGGGCGACGCTGTGGTGACACCGCCGTGATGGCCGAAAACGCCGTCGAGTATCACACACATCCCCTTACTGTGAGCCTTGTCGACAAGCTCCCTCAGGTCGGCCTCGGTGCCGAAATGCGGATCGATGGTAAAGAAGTCGTTGGTAAAATAGCCCGTGGCCTGCAGTTTCTCGCCGCCCGAAGCCGTCGAACTGTCAAATATCGGCGTCATCCAGATAGCATTAACGCCAAGTGCCTTTATTGAATCGAGCGAATTGATGATGCCGCGCAGATTGCCGTTCTTGCGGGCATCGTCCGGTCCCCACATCGCAGTGTAGCCGGGTGCGCCCGACGCATCGTGCTGATACGACGCAACCATTATCTGATAGATTGTAAGTGCACGGGGATCAGTCACCTGAGCGACAGCTTTCCCGAAAATAAACGCGAAAAGTGTAAGAATGATAGCTTTAGTTTTCATGATTTTATAACAGATATAAAATAATTATGTATAAAATAATTATGCTTGTATAAAAAATTATGCATGGCAAATATAATGATTTTTCAAAAAACACACATAAATAAAAACCCTAAAGTCCTTAACAACCCTAACAACCTTAACGACCTTAAAGACCTTTACGACCTTAACGACTTTAAAGACCCTTCCCTACCAACACCACCCCCACCCGACGGCTTCCGCAGGACGCCGATTTACACCCCCGACATACCCCATCCACAGAGCAACCGACTTCACCATATCATTTTGCAAAATAAATTTGGAAATTAGAAGCACAATGCTTATCTTTGCATCAATTCAATTTGCATTTTGCAATCAAAACTTAAATATATACCGCATGGCTGTAATCATTCCACAGAAATATAAGCTCAAATTGCTGCCCGAAACCACGGAAATAGCGATAAAAGATATAAAAGTATTCTTTGAGGAAAAGCTCTCCGAAGCCCTCAACCTGCGCCGCGTCACCGCGCCGCTATTCGTTCTCTCCGGCACCGGGCTCAACGACGACCTCAACGGAGTCGAAAAACCGGTCGGCTTTGACGTCAAAGCAATCGGCGGACGTCACGCCGAAGTCGTGCACTCCTTAGCGAAATGGAAACGTGCGAAACTCGCTGACTACGACATCGCCCCCGGCTTCGGACTCTACACCGACATGAACGCCATTCGCGCCGACGAAGACCTCGACAACCTCCACTCTCTCTACGTCGACCAGTGGGACTGGGAGCGCTCTATCGAAGCCTCCGACCGCAACCTCGACTTCCTCAAAGGCATCGTAAAGAAAATATACAGCGCCCTGCTCGACACCGAGGATATGATTTTCCGGCGCTTTCCTCACATCACACCCACTCTCCCCAAAGAGATAACATTCGTCCACGCCGCCGACCTTCAGAAAGAATACCCCGGCCTGACTCCGAAGCAGCGCGAATATGAAGTGACCAGAAAATACGGAGCAGTATTCATCATCGGCATCGGCGACACCCTCGCCGACGGTCAGCCCCACGACGGACGCGCTCCCGACTACGACGACTGGTCGACCGACAACGGCGAAGGCTCCACAGGCCTCAACGGCGACATCGTTGTCTGGAACACCGTGCTCGACTGCCCCTTCGAGCTCTCCTCGATGGGCATTCGCGTCGACCCCGCCGCCCTACGTCGCCAGCTTGACAAAGCCGGATGCCCCGAACGCGCCTCGCTCCGCTTCCACAAAGCGCTCCTCGACGGCAAACTTCCCCTCTCGATCGGTGGAGGCATAGGACAGAGCCGTCTCTGCATGTTTATTCTTCAGAAAGCCCACATCGGCGAGGTTCAGGCCTCGATATGGCCCGACGAACAGATCGAAGCCCTCGCCAAAGCAGGCATCAGACTCATTTGACGGCTGTTCATTCCAGCCGCACCTCCCTGATGGCGCTGCCGCTCTCCATCTCTCCGCGCAGCTCTATCTCGGTCACCGCGCCGTTGCTCCCCCGGAGTCCAAGGAGCAGCGGCGCGTTCGTTTCACCTCGAAACTCCATCTCGGCCACACGCCCCGCATCGCTCCCGGCTATCGTTCTCGACACCATCCGCATCACTCCGTTGACATTGCGCGAATGAACTTCAGCTCCTCCCCGCATCACACCCCGACCGCCTCTGTAACGCTCGAGCGCCGCCATGTCAAATCGCAGCCTGTAGGCAAACTCTGCCATCTCCCCCTCGCCTCTCGCCGTATCCCTGACCCCGAGATCACTGTCGACAAGCAGTCCGCGCCCGCTGTCATGAAAGCCGCGCACCTCCAGACCGTCCACACTTCGCCACCCTCCGGCAAGCGACTGCCTCACCCGGGCTCTCCCGTCATCTCCCGCAAGCCACAGCTCCTTCGCCACACTGTCCCAGCCGGCCTTAGTCGCTCCGACTCCGCTCTCGAGCGTCACCACATTGCCCCGGCTGAGCCCCACAAGGTCGCCCGACGCCACACACACCACCGGATAACGGTCGTCGTCGGTCTCGGCCACAGCCCCGCGGCTGCTCACTCCGCGGCGGTCAACCCTGTTGCATCTCAACGCATTACCTATGCTGAGCAGCCATATACCCGCCCCGGTCATCACATACACGCGGTGAGTGCCGAATTCCCACGCACTGCCGCGGCGGTCTACGGCCATCAGTGCGGCGATGCTCCCCGTGCCGGCTGTCGCCGATACCGACACATCGCCAGGATTGACCGCATCAGCCACAAGCACCCCCGACGGACGATAATTATCCACCATCACTTCGCTGACATAACCGAATGTCTCGTCGGTCGCCTCAAGTTCCGTATCAAGCCCGTCGCCGCTGAAATGATACGACGCCGTGCGGCTCTCGTCGGGCGCAAGGCCGAATTCTCCTTTGTAGACAACACCGTCGCGCTCAAGGGTGATTGTCATCTTCACCGCGTCGCCTCGCGCGCTGCACAATATCGGCGACAGTCTGAGCGGTGCCCCCTCCGTGCCCCAAGATGTCGCCACGCAGCGTGCCCCCGACGCAAGTTCGGTCACTACCGTGCAGCGCCACGGATGCTCTTCAACCTCTGCCGTCACAGCCGTGGCAAACTCCTCGATGCGGTAGCCGCTGAACGGACGCTCTCTTATTCCGCCCCACACCACCTTTCCGCCGGCCACACACGCGCTGTCGGCGATAAACCGGTTCGGCACCCGGCACCCTGACACTTCGGCCGAAACCGCCGTCACCTTCCGGCCGAGCATTTCCCTGACCGACGCAATCTCATCTTCCACCCCTTGCACCCCGCCGCGCGCCACCGGCACATCTACCACAAACTCCCCGTCGCTGTCAAAAGGATTTTGCACCACCAGCGCCTCACGAAACGCCACATCCCCCTTCAGTGCCATCTCATAAAGCCGGCGGGCCGCATGACGGCGGCCTGACACCATCGTCACCGAAGCCCCCGGCACAAAGCAACGCAGCATCACTCCGTTTGTGCCCGACCGCCCGAGGGCGTTCGCCGCTATCACTCCGTAATCGACCGGATGCACCGGCAACGACGTCTCCACCACAAGCCGCTTCACACGCCCCGGCTCCACACTGTCGGCTGTCACCCTGCGCAGTCTGAGCCGGTAGACATCGGCCGCCACACGGAGCGTGCCGCGCCGTCTCCCGTCATCGCTCAGTTCGCAACGTAGCTCGTCGACACACTGCACCCCCGACGGCGCTCCCACCTGCACCGTCGCAGAACGGTAAAGCACCTCTCCGTCATCCCCTTCCAGACGATATCGTGCCAGCACCGGCTGCAACTCCATTCCCCCGCGCGTAGTCTTGTCGGCAAGCTCTCCGTAACAACGCAGCAGATCCTTGCCCAGACGGTCGGCGTCGGCGTCGGTCAACACCGTCGACCGAGTGGTGTAGCTGCCCGACAGCTCCCGCTCCTCTGCATCGGCACTCAGCCTCATCACGTCGGCGGCCTCAAACCGCAGCGACGGATACGTATGTCCCCCCGTCACACGCCATTTCCCGTCAGTCTCCTCAAGCCTGTAGCAGTCGACATCGGTCATCACTGCCCCGCGTCCCGCACCAAGCATCACCGCGCACTTCACATCGCCCGACACTCCGCCGATGTCATATCCCGCTTCCTCGCCGTCAAGACTCACCAGCCGCAGACGTCCTCCCTCCTTCACAATGCCGTTGCGGCATCCGGCGCTGTCGAGCCACGTCATCACCGGCAACTGACCCGTTTTCGCATTGCGCGCCGGCCTGCCGGCAGCCACAAGCCACCTCCCGCTCGCGTCACGCCGCAGATTGGCACACTCCTCCACGCTGACTCCGGCTATATCACTCTCTCCGCACATAGGCAGGCGCTTCGCACAGCCCGCTCCGACTCTCAGCATCACCGCTCCGCCGACCCCTCTTCCGGTCAGATTTCCCTTATATCCCGGCTTCTTGTCTCCCGTAAACCTGTTATTCATAACTCCACAATTATTCACAAAACTTTCATCTCTTTCTTTCAGAGAGTGGGTTTGGATTTCAAACACACTCTCTCAATGCAATCTCCCGCTCTGCAAAGCGAGCGACTCAGACACAAAATTACTGTCGGCTAATCCTAAAAATGCGTCAAAATCATACACTACACTGATTTTTTTTATACCTTTGCGATTATAAAGCAACCGTTTGGATTTATGTCTCCGACGGTCTGCGACAAGTCAGTCAACAAAACACCTTAACAAATATGAAAGATTTCAAGCGCACCCTAATCACCACCGCTCTCCCTTACGCCAACGGCCCCGTGCACATCGGCCACCTCGCCGGAGTCTACGTCCCCGCCGACATCTATGCACGCTACCTCCGGCTCCAGGGCCGCGAAGTGCTCATGATAGGAGGAAGCGACGAACACGGTGTGCCCATCACAATAAAGGCAAAAGCCGAAGGTGTCACCCCGCAGGACATCGTCGACCGCTACCACTCCATCATAAAGGACTCTTTCAGCGAACTCGGCATATCTTTCGACATTTACTCTCGCACCACATCCGACATTCACGCACGCACCGCATCCGAATTCTTCCGTCGCCTCTACGACAACGGACAGTTCGTCGAGAAAACATCGATGCAGCTCTTCGACGAGAAAGCCAACCAGTTTCTCGCCGACCGCTACGTCACCGGCGAGTGCCCCCACTGCCACGCCGAAGGTGCCTACGGCGACCAGTGCGAGAAATGCGGCACATCGCTCAACGCCACTGACCTCATCAACCCCAAAAGCGCAATAACCGGCAACACTCCCGTGCTCCGCGAGACCAAACATTGGTACCTCCCCCTCGACCGCTGGCAGTCCGCACTCGAAAAGTGGATTCTCGACGGACACAAGGAATGGAAATCCAACGTCTACGGACAGTGCAAGTCATGGCTCGACCTCGGCCTGCAGCCCCGCGCCGTCAGCCGCGACCTCGACTGGGGCGTCCCCGTGCCCGTTGAAGGTGCCGACGGCAAAGTGCTCTACGTATGGTTCGACGCACCTATCGGCTACATTTCCAACACCATCGAGCTCCTCCCCGACTCTTGGCAGAAATGGTGGAAAGACCCCGAGTCGCGCGTCATCAACTTCATCGGAAAAGACAACATCGTGTTCCACTGCATCGTGTTCCCCGCAATGCTCATGGCCTACGGCGACAACTTCCAGCTCCCCGACAACGTCCCCGCCAACGAATTCCTCAACCTCGAAGGCGACAAGATATCAACATCGCGCAACTGGGCCATCTGGCTCCACGAATACCTCCGCGACTTCCCCGGAAAACAGGACGTGCTCCGCTACGTCCTCACGGCCAACGCCCCCGAAACAAAAGACAACGACTTCACATGGCGTGACTTCCAGGCCCGCAACAACTCCGAGCTCGTTGCCATCCTCGGCAACTTCGTAAACCGCGCGATGGTGCTCACTTTCAAATATTTCAACGGCATCGTGCCGCAGGCCGGACAGCTCGACGACATCGACAACGCCGCACTCGCCGAAGTGCGTCAGTCAGTCGACGCACTCACCGCCGCACTCGACACATTCCACTTCCGCGAAGCTCTCCGCGAAGCCATGAACATCGCCCGCATCGGCAACCGCTACCTCCAGGAAACAGAACCCTGGAAAGTTGCCAAGACCGACCCCGAGCGCGTCAAGACAATACTCAACGTGGCCCTGCAGCTCTGCGCCAACATCGCTGTGGCTTTCGAGCCGTTCCTCCCCTTCATGAGCGAAAAACTCCGCAATATGCTCGCCCTCGGCGAGATATCTTGGAGCATGCTCGGCTCCGACGACATCGTAGCCGCCGGCTCTCAGCTCAATCAGCCCGAACTGCTCTTCGAGAAAATAGAAGACGATGTCATTCAGGCTCAGCTCGACCGACTCGCTGCCATCAAGGAGCAGAACCGCCTCAAGGCATGGCAGCCCGAGCCTCAGGCCGCTCCCGTCGACTTCGACACATTCCTCAAAGTCGACATCCGCGTCGGCAAAGTGCTCGAATGTCAGGCCGTTCCCAAAGCCGACAAACTCCTGCGCTTCCTCATCGACGACGGCATGGGCACCCGCACAATCGTCTCCGGCATAGCAAAATACTACAAGCCCGAAGACCTCGTCGGCAAGCAGATTTGCTTCATCGCCAACTTCCCCCCGCGCAAACTCAAAGGCGTCGAATCGCAAGGCATGATACTCTCAGCCGAAAACCCCGACGGCTCCCTCACTGTTATAACTCCCGAAGGACCTCTCACTCCCGGCTCAAAAATCTGCTGACAGCCGACCGGTAACAGTTCTGCTGACAGCCAAACCATAATCCGACAATTATGAATTGTGAATTATGAATTACGAATTGACAATGAAGCCTCGCATTTTAATATTATACACAGGCGGCACTATAGGCATGATAGAGGACGCAGCGACAAAATCGCTGCGCCCCTTCGACTTCAACCACCTGATTGACAACGTCCCCAAAATAAAAATGCTCGACTACTTCATTGAGCATATACAGTTCGACCCGCCGATCGACTCCTCCGACATGAAGCCCTCCAACTGGGCCGACATCGCATCGCAGATCGAAAAGCACTACAACGAATTCGACGGTTTTGTCGTGCTCCACGGCACCGACACAATGGCCTACACCGCCTCGGCTCTCTCCTTCATGCTGCGCAACCTCGACAAACCCGTCATAATCACCGGCTCACAGCTCCCGATCGGCGAAGTGCGCACCGACGGAGAGGAAAACCTCATCACCGCCCTCCAGATTGCAGCCGCTGTCGACCCCGTCGACAATGGCCCCATGATACGCGAAGTCGCCATACTTTTCGAAAACTACCTCTGGCGGGGAAACCGGGCAACAAAAAAGAGCGCCGACAACTTCAACGCATTCAAAAGCTACAACTACCCCCCTCTCGCCCAGATCGGACTCGGCATCAACTACAACCACGACGTGCTGCGGCGCCCCGACTTCCACAGGCCGCTCGAAGTCTTCACCGCAATGGACACTTCAGTGATGTTCATCGACCTATTCCCCGGCATCTCCGACTCATCTCTACGCCACCAGCTTGCCACCCCCGGCATTAAAGCGATAGTGCTCCGCACCTACGGAGCCGGAAACGCACCGACCACACAATGGTTCTACGACGCCATACGCGCAGCCGTCGACCGCGGCAAAATCATCGTAAACGTCACACAATGCGTAGCCGGCGGTGTTCACACCAAACGATACTACTCCGGCAACCGGCTACTTGAAGCCGGAGCCATTTCAGGCGCCGACATCACATCCGAGGCAGCCATCACCAAACTGATGCACCTCCTCGCCCGCTCATGCGACACCGACACCGTAGCCCGCGAAATGACAATCCCAATCTGCGGTGAGATGTCATCTCAATCAGCAGTCCGGCATCCCTAAGCTGTCTGACCCGACAAAAAAAATACTGATTTCTAATTACTTAACTATTTTGACATTATGAAGCGTAGCGGTTTTACACTCATCAACCTCATCATTCTCGGCATCGGCATACTCTTCATCGCAGCATGCCGCCGGCCCGATTTCATCCACGCCCTCGTATTCTTCACCGGCATCGCCTTCATAATACCCGGCGTGATCAACATCTTCACACTCTTTCTCACCGAAAACAAAAAAGAGAAATACGACCCCGAGACAGGCAAAAAAGAACACCGGCCATCCGTATGGTCACGCTTCGTCAGCTGGACCGTATCAATCGCAGCCGTCGTTCTCGGAGCAATGATGTGCTTCACACCCGAGACATTCCGCACACCGCTCATCTACATCTTCGCAATATTCATACTCGTAGGCGGCATCTACCACATCTACATGATGTTGCGCGGACTCCGACCCGTCACATTCGACCTCTGGACCTACATCTTCCCCATAGCCATAATCGCAATCTCCGGAGTCCTGTTCTTCCTCCCCTCGCTGCGCACCCCTGAAAACCAGACCACCGTAGCACTCCTCACCGGCATCTCAATGATAACATTTGCCGTGACATCATTCTTCGAAAGTGTCGGCGTGCGCGCCTACAACAAACACACCGCAACATCCCTCCCCGCAACAACAACCCCCCACCCCGACACCAACAACCCAACAATACCCAGCCACCACACCCCCGGTCTGTTATACCCATCGGCCGCTGCCGCCGA
>CAMWIJ010000039.1 GCA_947174275.1 uncultured Muribaculaceae bacterium | reverse complement strand
CATCCTGAGCCAGGATCAAACTCTTCGTTGTTGTATCTTGTTTCTTTATTTTCTTAAATAAGGCAAACAATACAATCAGAGATTAACCTTTTCTCCAAAAAGGAGAGGGTTGATTCAGGAATTGACTTTGTCTCATAAGAGACAAATCATAATAGCTCTTGTACTTACTATTGTCTATTGTAAATCTTTCAATGTTCTATTTTCAAACCGTCGCGTCGTTTGCGGCGGAAATTCTTTGCAAAGTAAACTCAAATTTTTGAAACTACCAAATTTTCGTTCAACTTTTTTATTTTTTTGCTTTTCGCATCAAACTTTTCATCGTTTGATTTGTTGAGAACCGCTGTTCCCCGAAAGCGAGTGCAAAGGTATAGGTTTAATTTGAAACCACCAAATATTTCAGCAACTTTTTTCAAACAATTTTTACGCCAAACAACTACAAATCTAATAATCAACCGACTACAACTGAAACTTTTTTTTTAAGGAAAACAGCCCGTCCCTTGCTGCAGCACCAACATACGCAATCACAACAAAAGAAAGACACGCGCCGCCAAATTATAAAACGACACGTGTCCATCCAACATTTTTCAATAAACCTAACGGCAAAAAAGTTTCGTCAAAACTCTTTTTATAAATACGTCGTGAAAATTATTTTATAATCAGTGGGTGATTTTTTATGACTCACCTATTATAAATCATTTATAATTTTCCTTCACTTCTTCGAGGCTTATGCATTTAATTCCCATATTGCGCATATCGAATATATTCGCTTCCGCCACTTCGGGAGTCTTTGCCGAGCACGCATCCGTGCAGACCACCGTCTCATAATTATAACTCATCGCATCATTGGCCGTGCCGCGCACGCAATTGGGATATTGCGTTCCGGCAAGAATAACCGTACTGACACCGAGCCGGCGTAATATAAGGTCGAGCTGAGTATTGAAGAACGCGCTGTTACGGAATTTCGCCACAATGAGGTCCCCCTCCGCGGGCTTTATGCCGTCGACAATCTCGGCGCCCCACGTGCCCGGAACACAATATCCCGGCTTGCCGTCGGTAAACAGCGGCACTCGCGGCTCATCGACATCCAGACCCGACGGACGATGCTCACGCACGATATACACTACTTTCCAACCATTGGCCCGACCATAGTCAAGCAACTCCCGGATTGCCGGAATTGTCGGTTTCGCACCGGCCACGCAGAGCACCCCTTCCGGCTCCACGAAGTCATTCTGCATGTCAATCACTATAATAGCCTTGTCAGCCTTTTCCGTTCCCTCCGAAGCCACTGCAGCCGAAACCGACAGCAACAGCACTGCGATAAAAGCAAATAACTTTTTCATAATCAGTTTATAATCAAATTAATACAATAAAATTCATTCACCCCATGACCGATCTGACGCCATGCAATCAGAAGCTCACCACAAACTCTACCACAACCTTATCACCCTGCCCTGCAGCAGCCACAGCGTCATGATGATAAAAATACTTCTCATAGTCAAGCCTCAGGTCGGCATGTACTTTTTGCCTGAAACACCCGATCGTCGCGCCCACAGTGATACGGTTGCGCGCCGGTTGCGACATGGCAATACTGCCGTCAGACTCAAGTTCGCCGGCACAATGCGCGGTCATGCCGTCAAAACGCCCCTGAAACGACAGCCGGTTAAGTTCACCGGCCCGCAGCGGCAACCAATAGTTTCCAAACACCGAATATCCGTGAGCCGGCCGGCTGTAGCCATGCGTGTAATGTTTATACATATATTCAGCCTCAACATTCCACCGGCCCGACTTGAAAATCACAGCCGCATCGGCAATATTCGTGCGGCCTGCCTCCGGAACAGCCGACTGGTAACCAACGTTAAGCCCCACCGACCTGATCTGCCATAGAGCCGACGCTGAGAATGCCGGCGAATGGCTCCAGACATCATGATCAGCGACCGACGCCGGATTAAACACCGCCCCCTTCACCGTAACAGGCAATGCCGACGGAACAACATACGCCACTTCGGCACCGACTCCGCGCGCTGCACACATCTGCTTCCCGATAAACGCACGGTTGGCAAATATATAGGCCGCCGGAGCCCTGAGCGGCTCGATACCTACCGGCATAAGAAACTGACCGGCCCTTATTTTCAGACCCTCGGCCAACTTCACTCCGCCCCAGGCATCAAGTATCTTTATCTTCCCCTGCTCACACAGATCGGTCTGAACAAGATAATCGATTGCCGGAATGACATTTCCACTGAGTGCGAGACGGGCATTGCGCACTTCAAAACGGTTGTCGCCCGTTTCCGTCTCCATCTCCCAGCGCGAACGTATCACCCCGTGCACCTGAGGCATATAACTCATGCCTTTTTCCTCCGGACCGGCCGCACCGTCATCAGCCACCGCCCACATCGCCTGCAATAATGCAAGCATTGACAAAACAATCTTTTTCATAGAAATTACCTTTTCCCTATTTTAAACCATATCTGCACCGTCAATTGCAGGCCTGCGTGACAGCTTTATGCCACAAAAGTATGCAATTTGTTTTTATTTTACAAATTTTCATGACATTTTTCTATTAATACTTATTTTATAATTTCTTTTTGCTTTATTTAATTTCATTTCATAAGCAAATAGCCACTTTTAGCTACACTTTTTCGACACACATCCATCAGCCGCTACAAATTCCACACCGCATTCTTCTGCCGTTCAATAATAAATGACCGTCGTCACTGTCCCGTAAAAGTTTTGCCGTATCGGATAAAGTTCGTATTTTTGTCAGACAAGCAGAAACAGATTGACGATGATACCTAAAATAATACATTTATGCTGGTTTGGCGGAGGGAAATTTCCTGTCGAGATAAAAGAATGCCTTGAAAGCTGGGCAAAAATACTTCCCGACTACTGCATACGCTTATGGAACGCGCGCGACGCGCGCGCGATAGGCTGCCAGTATATCGACGAGGCACTCGATGCCGGGAAATGGGCTTTTGCAGCCGACGCCGTACGCTTCTACGCCGTATGGAAAGAGGGAGGCATCTACATGGACTCCGACATACTGCTCACAGCGCGCTTCGACCGCTACATCCCCGAACGCGGCTTCGCCACCGTGCACGAGCACATCGGAGATAAGCTTCAGATTCAGGCCGCATTTTTCATCGGAGAGAAAGGCAATGCCTTCTGCCGCGAGATGTTCGCCTACTATGACGCACGCCCCTTTAAAAAACGCGACGGCAGCTACGACGAGACAATCTCACCCGTGATAATGAAAGAAACGGCACGCCGCCTCGGATGGAAAGAAGAGGATTGCATACAGATACTCGACAACGAGACAGTGGTATATCCCGGATATCTCGTGACACCATGCAACCGCGGCGTTGACATACACCCCGACGCCTTCGCCCGCCACCGCATCTACGGCTCATGGCGCAAACGCAAATTCGGCCGCCGTCTCGAGCTGAAAATCAAACATCTGTGGAGTGCGTGGCGTTACAATATCACACATCTCGGCAAAACATCCACATTACCACCCGTGAAATAACATCAGCATGAGCTACAAATACATATCCCACAACTACCGCAACCACACGAGTGCCGGCAACAAAGCCAAAAGCGATGTGGAACAGATCATGCTCGGCGAAGGATTCCGCAACATCGGGCTAACACGCACCGAGCATGCCTCAAAAACCGCACACTTCCTCTTCAATCTCACCGGCATAGCAAAAGCCACGACACAGTTGCGCCGCGGCGACATATTGTTTCTGCAATATCCGTTGAAAAAATATTTCACCTATATATGCAAGGCTGCCCACCTCCACGGAGCCAAAGTCGTGGTGCTCATCCATGACCTCGGCAGCTTCCGGCGCAAGGTCCTCACCATAAAAAAAGAGTTGCGCCGGCTCAGCAACGCCGACTACATCATAGCCACAAACAAAGTGATGGCCGACCATCTGCGAAGCGTAGGTCTCGACAAGCCGATGGGCAGCCTTGACGCCTGGGACTACCTCACCGCCACCGACCCTATCCCCTCACGCATAAACGAAGGAGAGATACGCGTGGCCTACGCCGGATCGGTCAACCGCCGCAAGAACGCATTCCTCTGGGAATGGGGCAACGTTATACACGACTACGTGGTCGACATCTACGGCTCCGGTTTCAGAATGGACCAGGTCGACGTACCCGAAAAATTTTTCGCCCACGGATTTGTGGCCGCCGAAAATATCATAGCCGGAATGACAAGCGACTACGGCCTCGTGTGGGACGGACATTCCCTCGAAAGCTGCGAAGGCGACTTCGGCAGCTACCTCGCCCTCAACACACCCCACAAAGTCTCACTCTATCTGCGCGCCCGGCTCCCCATTATAATATGGAGCGGCGCCGCCATGGCCGATTTCGTCACGCGCAACGGCATAGGCTTCACCGTCGACACTCTCGACGAAATCAACGCCCGCGTCAAAGCCGTGACACCCGAAGAATATGCTGAAATGCGCAGGAATGTCGACAGAGTCGCCGCCGACATCGCCGCCGGAAAATTCTTCCGCAAGGCAGCGGCCGAAGCAATAGCCTATTTAGAGGGAGTTTCATAGCAAAAGACAAAATCCGGATGAGGGCGCTGCAGAACTCGGAAAGAAGCATCAAAAAAGTAGGGACGCACGGTTCGTACGTCCGCCAACATCCTGGTTATCAGACATAATTTCGGACGCACGAGCCGTGCGTCCCTACAACATAAAGTCCTGCCCCCTCAAGGTTGCAGTAATATTAAATTTAAATTATGACAGGAAATAAAAGATGAGCCTGCCATATAATCGCGCCAAAGCCAACCACCATTGCAATGAAACCACGACTGCTCTATAAAATCACCGACGCCGACAGCGACACCGCCGATTGCTGCTCCGACATTTTCCGTAACGGCACCGACAGCGACGCACGGCAGATATATCGCGGGGCCCGCAACACTCTTTATGACGTCACCGCCAAAAACGGCCGCCATCTTTGCGTAAAGCATTTCCGCAAAGCCAAGTTCCCGAACTCATATATATATACGACCCTCCGTCACAGCAAGGCACGCCGCTCATTCGAGCATGCCGTCAGACTCCTTGACCTCGGGTTCTCCACTCCACGCCCCATAGCATGGAGCGAGCGACGCAAAGGTCTGAAACTGCTCGACTCATATTATATATGCGAATACCTCGACCTGCCCAACATACGCGACTGGGGCAAAATGCCCGACGCCGACAGTCTGACCGACGCTCTGGGCAAATTCATGGTTGAGCTTCACCGTGCCGGCATCTATCACCGCGACTTCTCTCCCGGCAACATTCTTGTCGACCGTCTCGACGGCGGAAACTACCGCTTCTATCTGGTCGACATCAACCGAATGAACTTCGGAGTCACCGACCGCAAGAAACTCATGTCAATGTTTCGCAGCATCTCGCTCGACCCTGCCGACACCGAGCGGCTGGCGCGCGCCTACGCCAAAGCCTCGGGCGACGACAGCGACACCATAGCGGCCGAAGCCATCGCCTCACTCAATGATTACCAGGCGACAAAACGCCGCCACCGCCGCTGGAAACGCCTCCTCGGCAAAAAATAGATTTTAAACGCCTCAAGCCGAAATAACAATACACGGCAATATAAACTTAAGGGTGTTACAGCACTTCATATTGTAGGGACGCACGGCTCGTGCATCCGATAACACTCAGATTATCAAGCTATTGGCGGACACACGAGCCGTGCGTCCCTACTTTTTGGCGGCATTTCTCCCGGGTCAGCGCAGTTTAAGGAAGAAATGCCAGATGGTGAGAGCTGTCGACACAGCGACATTCAGCGAATGCTTGGTGCCCACCTGCGGTATTTCAAGCGAGACATCACACATATCGACAACATTCTGGTCGACACCGTCGACTTCGTTTCCGGCAATGAAAGCATATCGGCCGTTACGGTCGGCCTCAAACGCCTCAAGCGACACACTGCCGTCGACCTGCTCGAGAGCACAGACCGTATACCCTTCTTTTTTAAGCATCTCCACCGCATCGACAGTGTTTTCAAAATAGCTCCATTCCACCGAGTCCTCGGCTCCGAGCGCCGTCTTGTGTATCTCGGGCGACGGCGGAGTCGCGGTAATGCCGCAAAGCAGTATACGCTCCACGGCAAACGCGTCGGAGGTGCGGAATATCGAGCCTATATTATTGAGCGAACGCACATTGTCGAGCACCACGGTCAACGGTATTTTTTTCGACTGACGGAACTCGTCGACCGACACGCGGTTAAGATCCCAGATTGTCTTTTTCTTCATTTCTTACACAGCAGTAAAAGCATCAGCCGGTATGGGCGTCACATGTCGCGCCCATACCGGCTGATTATATCATATTATATTATTTAACAATCACACGCAACGGAGTGCGGCACTCGTCGGTGGCGATGAAATAGACTCCGAAGGGCAACTCGATGATATCGTTGTTGGCTACTTCGGCAATCGTCATCACTCTGCGTCCGGCTATATCATACACCTCAAGATTATGCTGGGTGTCGCCGCACACTATGCGCAGACCGCCGGGCCAGTAGGCATATCCCAGAGGAGAATCCATTTCTACACCGTCGACACCGGCATGATATACGAATATCTCATTTGACACCGGCGATTCATATCCGAGGCGCACCGAGCGCACATTGTAGCTTTCTGACGTAGAGCTTGAGAAATCATCGATCAGCAGCGAATTTTCCTCAGCCATGATTTCCTCCGACGATGAATTGCCGTTGATATAGCGGGTGCGTGTCACGATATAGTAGTCAACCACTTCAGAAGGCACTTCCCAGTTGGCAATGTAGCTGTTGTCGGTTATATCGGAAGCCGCAGTGGCGACAGGCGCCGTAAGCGTAGGCACTGCAAGACATTCACCCATCAGGGCAACACCGCGCGAGCCTGGAATGCCGCCGTCAGAGATTATCAGTCTGGCCGAGTGGACACCGAGCGACGTAGGCTTGTATGTCACCGGAAGGAAATAACCGCCATCTGCATTTACCAGCGATGACTCTATAGTCTTTGTGTCAAGCGAGAACATACTTTTGTCGGCTCCCGTTATCACCACTGACAGTCGCCCGGTCAGATTGTGACCCAGAAACGCCAGCTGCCTTGTCTCCGACTTGCCGATTGCAATCTGCTCGAAATCAAGCGCCATATCCTGTATGGGGGTTGTCAGCTCCGGATCTCCGACAGGCTCCGAACTGCCCACCGTATATTTCTGTCCTACCTTGTTACCCCAGATATATTCCACAAGCTCCGGATGATCGATAAACGGATTACGGTTGCCCTGGAAACCATACACAGCCTCATTGCGGTCAACCTCTTTCTCGCTTACGGGGTCGGCGCGGTGCCATTTGAGCAGCAGGTCGATAGCCCACGGCTTAAGCGTAGGATAGGTGTTCTGCTCAACCATATACATATATTTAGAGTCCCATGTCAGATTTTGATAGCATGTCACGACATAAAAATATGTGCGGGCGAAATCGCCGAGATAGATATCGTTGGGCTGAAACACTTTTGACGAACCGCCGCCCTGACCCGTAGTGGCATATCCCACCTTCACGACACCGTTGTCAAACGTCGATGTCACCACTTCGCCAAGCGGATAATTGCTCTTGGCCTGATTTGCAGCGGCCTCCGACGGATAAAGGTGAAACAGGTCGACGTAAGCCGGAGTGCTCGTGCTGCCGCCCCACCAGCTTTTAGGGAAACAGTGCTCACGGTTCATGTAAGTGCCGAATGTTATATACATCGACACCTGCATGTCGGAGTACATATCCCACCAGTAATCCGTGCCGGGATAGTTGTCGGTAGTGCGGAAATACTCAGGCAGAGCGTTATACGACTTAACCTCCGTATGGTTATATATAAGTTTGTGGAGAGCGGTTTTGAGATCACTGTCCGCCAGTCCGTTGATCGAATTGTAATAATTCGCGGGTATGGCGGAAATGCTTTTCACGGGCATTGCCATCGACATAAGCGCAATGGCAATCATACAGCAGATTTTTTTCATCTGAATTACTCTTATGTTTATAAATAATTGAAACGTAATGACAGCATTGACATGCTGTCACATATATCAACGCTTTTTAACAATTATTGTTTAGTCAAATCGCGCGTAAGACCTGAAATAGAAAGAACCTTATCTACGATGATAGCAGGTTTGATGCCGTTAAGACACAGATAATCACCACGGTGGCACGGCTTATCGCCAAACACCGAGCACGGACGGCACGTCAGAGGCAGCTGTATGATATTGTCATCATTCTGCCGCCACCCCTTGAAGCCGCAGTAGGGATGCGTGGCTCCCCAGATGCTCACCACCGGAATGTCGACAAGCGATGCAAGATGCATATTGGCCGAGTCCATCGACACCATGCAGTCGAGATTGCTCAGAAGCGCAAGCTCAGTAGCAAACCCATATCGGCCTTCAGCAAGCGATACGACACCGGAATAGCGCTCCTGCCAGCGGCCGAACACCTCACGCTCATAGTCGCCGCCACCGAAAAGGAATATACGCACATCACCCGCCTCACTCAGACGCGACACCACCTCTTCCATCTGCTCTACCGGATAAATTTTGCCCTGATGCCTGGCAAACGGAGCGATGCCTATCCAATGCTCACCTGCGGCCCGCGGAGGCGTGATTGCCGCAAACTGTTCGGCGGGAGCTTTTCCGTCGCCGAAAAGGCCTTTAAACGACTCGTCGGGCGCGAGATTGAGCCGCGCGAATGTCGAGCGGTAACGCGAGCGCGATGTCTCGAGCGGCAGCATCACCTTGTTGTTTTTCCTCGTCAGCGCGTGCTTGCCTTTGCGACCTTTATGTATACGGCTCACTTTCAACCCTTTCAGCGTGGCAAGCAACCGGATATATTTTGTGCGGATAACATCATGGAGGTCGACTACGGCATCAATGTCATATTTCGCGCGCAACTCGCCGAAAAGCCGGCGCATGCCGCCGAGCCCGCGATACTGCCCCTTGAGGTCAACCCCTACAACCTCGAGATTGGAGGGAGCGTTAAGGAATATCGAGACCATCGACGACCGCGTGACAAAAACAAACCGCACGTCGGGATGGGCATGACACGCGCCATAGAGCGACGGCACCGTCATGGCGACATCGCCGATGGCCGAAAACCTCAGCACCAGCACATTGGACAATCCGCCCGCTTTATTTCCCTTCCCCTTTGCCATAGAGCACCGGATTGGTGGCCGGGTCATTGTACATCTTCATCTGGCGGTACACCTTCATATATTTGCGGCCGGCAGCGATATCGTCGAGAAGGCAGTCGATGGCCGACGTAAGGTCGACACGCTGCTCAAGCAGCACATCGAGCTTCGCCTTGCAGCGGGCTATATGTTCGGCCGAGGCGTCGTCACGCTCCACTTCCGCCTTCATGTGATATATCTTGAGGGCAAGTATTGACAGACGGTCGAGCGCCCACGCCGGGCTCTCGGTGTTGATTGTAGCGTCGGCGGCCGCCTCCACTCCCGAGTAAAGTTCACGGAAATATGTGTCGATTTCCTCCACCATGTCCGTGCGGTCCTGGTTCGAACGGTCGATGCGCCGTTTGAGCGCAAGCGCCGCCACAGGGTCGATATTGGGGTCACGTATTATATCCTCGAGATGCCACTGCACGGCGTCAATCCAGTTTTTGGCATAAAGCACATGGTCGATGGTATCGGAGGGATACGGGTTGACAGCTACAAAATCAACATCGTCATTGATATGGTAGTCAGATGTCGAACGGTCAAACACCGCATTGCAATTCTCGGCAAAAGTCATAATATAAGCTGTTATTGATGAGCGCGTTGGCTCGGTTAAAATCGAAGCGCTCCGCAATAAGCGGAACTACCTAAACGCAAAAATAACAAAACTTTCGGTAAATTCAATCATTCCGCCGATTTTTTATCCGCAGTAATCCGCGCGGCGTCGCCGCATGGCGAGGGTATTGCACAACTTCATATTGTAGGAACGCACGGCTCGTACGTACACTAACACACTGATTATCAGGTGCTACACGCGGACGCACGAACCGTGCATCCCTACTGTTTTGAGGCAGTTTCCGAATTACGAACGGCGTCGTGTGGTGCGCATGAATGTCAGCAGAAACAGGGCGCCGGCCGTAAAGAGCGACACCGAAAAGCTCAACGCTATGCCGACTATGCCCCAGCCGAACACAAACGCCATCACATACGTGGCCGGAATGCCCACCACGACGTATGAGAAAAATGCAATCCACACCATCGGCATCACATTGGCCGTGCCGCGCAACGCATTGGCGAAGTTTATCTGTGTGGCATCACCGAGCTGATATATCACCAACGGCACTATCATCGAGGCGGTCATGACTATCACAGCCTCATCGTCGGTAAATATTCCTATCAGATGCGTGCCAAGCGACAGAAACACCGTGCATGCCACGGCTGCGAGCGCAAGTATAATCACATAGCCCGAACCGGCGATTGCCCGCATGTGGCGCTCGGCGTCGCGGCATGACGACGCATTGGCCACAAGCACCGACATCGCCGCTGCCATGCCATAATAGACACAGAAGCCCAGCGATCCGATTATCACGAAAATCTGAAACGCGGCAAGCTGATTGGCCCCCAGCCATCCGGCCATCATGGCGGCGATTGAAAACGAAGCCGTCTCCAGCCCCATCTGCATGCTCACCGGAAGCGACGTGCGGAATATCTCCCCGGTGCGTATTCCGTAATTTCCCGGCCGCAACACAGTGCGGCGGTACGGCCGATAACGCCTCGCAAACGCGAAAACCGACACAATCACCGCAACCGAGAGCCATCGTGCGGCAAACGTGGCAATACCTGCTCCCGTAAGCCCGAGCTCAGGCAGCCCCATATTTCCATAAATCAGCAGATAGTTGCCGCACACATTCACCATATTGCATGCCAGAACCACCCACATCGGCATCATCGAAGCATTGACGGCATACGACGTCTGGGCGAATGTCTGGAACACAGCGATTGCCGCGACCGAAGCCAGATATATCAGGAAATACGGACGTATCAGAGGCAGCAGATGCTCCGGCTGCCCCAGATTGCCCAGATTGAGGTAGACCACACCCATCGCCAGAGTCACCACCATGGAAAACAGGAAATTAAGGCGTATCGCCCGACGCAGCGTCGCGCCGATATCCTCATTGCAGGCTTTGGAATATAGCGCGCCTATGAGCGGAGTCAGCCCGTAGGTAAACCCCAGGCACATCAGGATAGCAATGTTGAAGATATTGTTGACAAACGATGCGGCGGCAAGCGCGTCGGTAGAGTAATGACCCACCATGGCCGAATCAACGAAACCGACCACAATCTGACCCACCTGCCCCACAAGTATCGGCGTGCCGAGCCGTAATATCGCAAGATACCGGCCTCTGCGCGTAAGCAACTGTCTGTCGATTATTGATTGTGACATAGCTGTTTGTCCCTGAAAAATAAAACATTATCAATTACGGGCAACAAAGGTAGTAAAAATCAGCATAACCGACAAGCTGGTTTACAAATGCAAATAAAGTCATCATCGCCGGCAGCCTAAACTGCCTGATGAGCGCCTGAACACAACCACCCACCCCGCTCCGAAAGCCACCCCACAAATATCTGTCAGGCAAAATATTGCCGTTAAATTCCAACCGCCGTCCGACCTATGTTGATAAAAAACTTGTTATTGTTGAAAAAAAACACTGTTTCTTTTCGTAAATTACGATAACTTTTTAGTAACTTTACACCCATATAAACAGCCGGAGCCGGCAGCCGGCGACCGCCACTGCCATCCGACCGCAAAACAATGCTTACATGCCTGATAATGTTTATCATATACCCGCCCTGCTGCCTCAGACAATAGAGGCGCTCGACATCCGTCCCGACGGCACGTATATCGACGTGACCTACGGAGGCGGAGGCCATTCGCGCGCCATCGTCGCCGCCCTGTCGGAGAAAGGGCATCTCTACGGCTTCGACCAGGACATGGACGCCGTAAGCCGCGCCATGACCGACAGCCGCTTCACCATCGTGCACTCCAACTTCAGGTTTATCGTCAACTTCATGCGATACTACAGGGTCGACTCGGTCGACGGCATCCTTGCCGACCTCGGCGTGTCGTTCCACCATTTCGACGACCCTGACCGCGGATTTTCATTCCGCTGGGACGGACCGCTCGACATGCGCATGAACCGCAGCGGCAACATGACCGCCGCGCACCTTGTCAACACATATCCCGAAGAACGGCTTGCCGACATATTCCACCTGCTCGGCGAGCTCAAGAACGCCCGCCGTCTGGCCGCGGCAATCGTGAAAGCCCGCAACACTCAGAGCATCGACACGATAGAGCAGCTGCTCGACGTGATAAATCCGCTCATCGACCCCGCTCGCCGTAAAAAAGAGCTTGCAAAAGTGTTTCAGGCGCTCCGCATCGAAGTCAACCACGAGCTCGACGCCCTCGAAGACCTGCTGCAGGGCGCGCTGCGTCTGCTCCGCCCCGGAGGTCGCATCGCGGTCATAACATATCATTCGCTTGAAGACCGGCTTGTGAAAAACTTTTTCCGCGCCGGCAATTTCGAAGGCCGCGAAAACAAAGACTTCTTCGGCCGCAGCCTGTCGCCGTTCAAACTCCTGACATCACGCCCGATTGTCCCCGACGACGAAGAGATAGAGCGCAACCCTCGCTCGCGCAGCGCCAAACTGCGCGTGGCGGTCAAGCTGTGACACAACGACTTTAACCCGATTACACCCCGACAACCGTAAACCCCGATGGCAACAAACACCACTAAAAAGAAAAAGAGCTCACTGATAGGCACCGCAGTGCGTGGCGGCTGGCTCTCCACACGTTTTTTCAGCCGCAACTGGGGCATTATACTCGCTCTCGTAATTCTCGTGATGATATATATCACCAACCGTTACCAATGTCTCACGGCAATGGAAAACATTCAGAAACTCAACAAAGAGCTCGAAGTGGTCAAATCGGAGCGCATACGCCAGAAAAGCGCCTACATGAACGCCATCCGCGAGAAAACGATGCTCAAAAGCATACACGACGCCGGACTCGACCTCACCCACCGCGACCAGCCACCATATAAACTCCATATATCGAAATGAAGAAAAGCGCATCACCCGACCGCAACACCCCGCGCGGCAGCAACGCGACAACGCGTAAAAGCAGGAACAACAACCTCTCCCACATCATGTTCCGCTACGTATTGATAACCTTCGGCATGACACTCTTTGCCGGAGCAATCTCCTACAAGCTTTTCTCCACTACGGTAATCGATGCCGAGCACTGGAACAACAAGGCCAACGCCGAGCTGCAGCGCATCGACACAATAGCCCCTGTCAGAGGCGACATCCTGGCCGCCGACGGCACAATACTCGTCACCAACCTGCAATATTACGACGTGCGCATCGACTTCGGCTCGGAGGCTTTTGCCAAAAAAGACTTTGTCGAAAACCTCGAACCGCTCTGCGACAGTCTCGCCCGATATTTCCCCACCAACGACAAAGACGGCTGGCGCGAAAGTCTCCAGAAGCAATACAACGCCGAGAAGAAATCACACAGCTACAAACTCCTCAGCCGCATATCATATTCCGACCTCGAGCGTCTCCGCACATTCCCGTTTTTCAACTTAAACAACAAACTCAAGACCGGACTGATCGAAGAGCCCTACAAGAAACGCGACTGCCCTTACGGCGACATGGCCCGCCGAAGCATCGGACGTGTCGGCCAGACCAAGGAGTGCAATGAGATACACGGCATATCCGGACTCGAGAAAGCCCTCGACTCACTGCTCTACGGCATTCCCGGCACCTATAAGCGCGTGGCTTTCACCAACCGCATAGGCAACTGGACCGATGTGCCCGCCGTCGACGGATGGAACGTCACCACAACAATCGACATAACGCTTCAGGACATCCTCGAGCAGGAGCTCAACACCATGCTCGACAGCTGCGAGGCCGAATGGGGCTCAGCCATACTTATGGAAGTAGCCACCGGCGACATCAAGGCGATATCCAACCTCGAGCGCGACAAAAACGGAAAATATATCGAAGCCTACAACCGCGCCGTCATCGCCTACGAACCCGGATCGGTGGTGAAACCGATATCGATGATGTTTGCCCTTGAAGACGGGCTGGTCGACAACATCGACGAAGTGATACCTATCGGGGCATCGTTTGCCTACGGAGGCGGACGTCCCATCTCCGACTCCCACTTCAACGCCCAGCTCACCGTGGCCGGAGTCATCGAAGAGTCGTCAAACATCGGCATGGCCCGCATCATAGCCCGCGGCTATGACAAAGACCCCGCAGGATTTGTAAAACGCTTCGACGACATCGGATTTTTCGAGAAAATGAATTCCGGCATCTTCGAGGAGGAGCGTCCGCGCATACACCGCAACCCGAGCCGCCTCGACATGTCACGCATGTGCTTCGGCTACGCCACGGCCATCCCCCCGCTCTACACCCTCTCGGTCTATAACGCCATAGCCAACAACGGCCGCTATGTGCGTCCGCGTCTCGTCAAGGGACTCAGCCGCGAAGGCATCGACTCGGTCATCCCCGTGAGCTACATCCGCGACCGCATCTGCTCCGAAACCAACGCCGCCAAGATGCGCACCATGCTGCGCCGCGTTGTCGACGGCAGCCGCGGCACCGGACGCCGCATGAAAAACTGCAAGGTGCCTCTTGCCGGCAAGACAGGCACATGCTATCATCTCGACACGGTCACCAAGCAGTATGACCACGCCAAAAAGCGACTCGCTTTCTGCGGCTTCTTCCCGGCCGACAATCCGCGCTACTCGATGTTCGTGCTCACCTTCCACCCGCGCAAAAACCTTCTCGGAGCCGCATCAAGCTCAGGCACAGTGATGTATAACGTGGCCGAGAAAATGTATTCACGCGGACTCCTCGGCGATGCCACCGATTTTCACGCCGACGCACCCGCCGATCCGATGCCGCCGGTAATCAACGCACCGGCCACACCCGGAGCCTACAATATGCTACGGTCGATGCTCGCAGGCCGTCTCAAACCACGCGTGATAACCACCCCGCAGGGCACCTGCGGCGACACGGCTATGCCATCTGTGCTCAACATGAGTTTCCGCGACGCGCTCTGCTCGCTCGAGAAAGCGGGCTACTCCGTCACCTTCAACGGCACCGGACGCGTCAAAAAGCAGCAGCTTATCGACGATAAGAAAGTATTGTTAACTTTGTCAAACATATAGAAACAAATATATTCCATGCAGCATAACCTCCGACATCTGCTCAGCGCGGTCACTGCGACAAAGGTCATCGGACCTGTCGACCGCACGATTACACTTCTGACCGACGACTCCCGCAAAGTCAACGACGGCGCGATGTTTGTAGCCGTACGCGGCGTCACCGTCGACGGACACAGCTTCATTCCGTCGCTGGCCGACAGACATCCCGCCGCTATCGTGGTGGAGACCATGCCTGAAACGCTTTTCGACGGCGTGACTTACATACAGGTGGAAAACAGCGCAGTAGCGCTCGGCCACCTTGCCTCGCAGTGGTATGACAACCCCTCGCGCCGCCTCAGACTCGTCGGTGTCACCGGCACCAACGGCAAGACCACAACCGCCACCCTCATCTACGAGATGGCGCGGCTGGGCGGACACAAGGCCGGACTCCTCTCCACGGTATGCAACTACGTCGACACACGTGCAGTGCCGGCAAAGCAGACCACACCCGACCCTCTGACAATCAACATGCTTCTGCACGAGATGGTGGAAGAAGGCTGTGAATACGCGGCTATGGAGGTCAGCTCGCATGCCGCCGACCAGCACCGCATTGCCGGACTGACTTTCGCCGGAGGCATCTTCACCAACCTAACCCGCGACCACCTCGACTATCACAAGACCTTCGAGGCCTATCTCGCAGCAAAGAAGTCATTCTTCGACATGCTCCCCTCCGAAGCCTTCGCCATAACCAACATCGACGACAAAGTCGGCGAAGTGATGCTTCAGAACACCGCAGCCAAAAAACTGTCATACTCACTCCGGTCGATGGCCGATTTCCGCGGACGCATCATCGAAAGCCATCTCGACGGCACCCTGATGAGCTTCAACGGCAACGAAGTGCACGTGCTCTTCACGGGCCGCTTCAACGCCTATAATCTCACCGCCGTCTACGGCGCGTCGGTAATGCTCGGATGGGACAAGGAGTCGGTGCTTCAGCGCATGAGCATGCTCGTGCCTGTGGCAGGACGCTTCCAGACCATACACTCACCGGCCGGCGTGACCGCAATCGTCGACTACGCCCACACCCCCGACGCCGTGGTCAACGTGCTCGAGGCTATCCGCGAGGTCATCGGCAACTCCGGCAACATAATCACAGTGGTGGGAGCCGGAGGCAACCGCGACAAAGGCAAACGCCCCATCATGGCGCGCGAGGCCGCACTGCGCAGCGACACCCTAATTCTCACGTCCGACAATCCCCGCTTCGAGGAGCCCGACGACATACTCGCCGACATGCGCGCCGGTGTCGCCGACCCCGAGCTCGGAGCCCGTACCCTCGTCAACGCCGACCGCCGCGAGGCCATACGCATGGCCGCCGCTCTCGCACGCAAGGGCGACGTAATCCTCATTGCCGGCAAGGGCCACGAGGATTATCAGGAAATCAAGGGTGTGAAACATCATTTCGACGACCGCGAGGTCGTAAAAGAGATATTCAATCTCGGCTGAAAACTATTTCAACAGTAATTCAACGACATGCTATATTTTATTTTTGAGAAACTACAGGACGCCAACGTGCCGGGCGCACGTCTGATGGACTACATCACATTCCGCTCGGTGATAGCGATGGTGCTGTCACTTTTCATAGCCACAGTGATCGGGCGTCGGATAATCAACCGCCTGCAGCTGATGCAGGTGGGCGAGATTGTGCGCAATCTCGGTCTTGAGGGACAGATGAAAAAGACCGGTACCCCCACGATGGGCGGCATCATCATAATCGTGGCGATACTAATCCCGTGTCTGCTCGTGGGCGACCTGTCAAACATCTACATGCTGCTGCTCATCGGAGCCACCATCTGGCTCGGCACCATCGGCTTCCTCGATGACTTCATGAAAATCAAGAAGCACAACAAAGACGGCCTGAAAGGGAAATTCAAGATTGTGGGCCAGGTGGGACTGGGTCTTATCGTCGGCCTGACGATGTATCTGAGCCCTGACATCGTGATACGCGAGAACCATGAGGTGCGCAGCCTCGACTCCAACCACATAGTGGAAATCAGCTACGAAGGCAGCGACATCAAGTCGACCCAGACCACTATACCCTTTGTCAAGGAGCACAACTTCGAATACAGCGACCTGACACAGTGGCTCGGCAAGCACGCCGAGACCGGCGGATGGATACTCTTCATCCTCGTCACCATATTCATAATCACGGCCACATCAAACGGAGCCAACCTGATGGACGGCCTCGACGGACTGACCACAGGATGCTCGGCAATAATAGGCGTGGCGCTCGCCGCGATGGCCTATCTCGGAGGCAGTGTGATATATTCATCCTACCTCAACATAATGTATATACCGGGCTCGGAGGAGATGGTGGTGTATATGTCGGCCTTCATCGGCGCGCTTATCGGCTTCCTGTGGTATAATGCCTATCCGGCGCAGGTGTTCATGGGCGACACCGGCTCGCTCACGCTCGGCGGCATCATCGCCGTTTTCGCAATACTCATACACAAGGAGTTCCTATTGCCGCTGCTCTGCCTGCTATTCTATCTTGAAGACCTTTCGGTGATAGTGCAGGTGCTGACATGCAAAATCACACGCCGCCGCACAGGCACTACACGCCGCATGTTCAAGATGACTCCGCTCCATCATCATTTCCAGAAACCGGGCGACGGCTCGGTCGACGCCATCATACAGCGTCCGCACGCTCCGGTGCCCGAATCGAAGATTGTGGTGCGCTTCTGGATTATATGCATCATCTTCGCGGCTCTTACTTTCGTATCGCTCAAACTGCGATAACCGCACACATTAATATATTATAGAGTGACAATTTCTAAACAACATCATAATATGAGACTTGTAATACTTGGAGGAGGAGAAAGCGGCGTCGGAGCTGCCATCCTCGGAAAAAAACTCGGCATGGACGTATTCCTCAGCGACTCGGGAAGCATAGCGCCAAAATATGAGGAGATGCTTGAGCAGAACGGCATCCCCTTCGAAAGCGGAAGCCACACCGAAGCGCTCATCATCAACGCCGACGAGGTGGTCAAAAGCCCCGGAATACCTCCCACCGCACCGATTGTCAAAAAAATAGTCTCTAAAAACATTCCTGTTATCTCGGAAATCGAATTCGCCGGCCGCTACACCGACGCAAAGATGGTGTGTATCACCGGCTCTAACGGCAAGACAACCACTACCCTGCTCACCTACCACATACTCAAGAACGCAGGGCTCAACGTAGGTCTGGCCGGCAATGTCGGACAGAGCCTGGCGCTTCAGGTCGCCAACGACAAGCATGACGTCTATGTGATTGAGCTCAGCTCGTTCCAGCTCGAAAACATGTATCGCTTCCACGCCAACATAGCGGTGATCATGAACATCACACCCGACCATCTCGACCGCTACGACTATAAGTTTCAGAACTATGTCGACGCCAAGTTCCGCATTCTGCAGAACCTCACGGGTGACGACGCATTCATATTCTGGGAAGATGACCCCGTAATCAAGGCTCAGCTCGAGCATGTAGCCACCGAGGCGCGCATATTCCCCTTCTCGGAGCATCAGGAGGAGGGCAGCGCGTCATATATCGACGCCGACGACCGCCTCATACTCGACACTCCCGACGAGAAGATGTCGATGCCGCGCGCCGACCTCGCCCTCAACGGTCTGCACAACCTGTTCAACTCTATGGCCGCCGGCCTCTCCGCCTGCCTGCTCGACATACGCAAGGATGACATACGCCGCTCGCTCAGCGACTTCGAGGGGGTTGAGCACCGGCTGGAATATGTCGACACCATCGACGGCGTGAGATATATCAACGACTCCAAGGCCACCAACGTCAACTCATGCTGGTATGCGCTCGAGAGCATGGGACCGAACACCGTGCTCATACTCGGCGGCAAGGACAAAGGCAACGACTACAGCGAGATAGCCTCGCTTGTCGACGAGAAAGTCAAGGCCATCGTGGCAATGGGCAAGGACAACGCAAAGATTGTCGACTTCTTCGCGCCCCGCGGAGTGAAGGTAATCGACACCCACTCCATCGACGAGGCGGTGGCGGCATGCCGCGACATCGCCACTGACGGCGACACCGTGCTTCTTTCGCCCTGCTGCGCGAGCTTCGACCTTTTCAAGAGCTACGAGGACCGCGGCCGCCAGTTCAAAGACCGCGTCAGAGCGCTAAGATCAGCCGGAAAATAACGTATAATACACACAACCTCAACCACATCAACATCAGCAACCGACATGTCAGAACTCGACGATATGCTAAAGGCCGCAGGCGCTCCTCCGCGCGACAACCGCAAGGAGACAGTCGCACAAAGCGCCCCGGCTGCGGGGGCGGCCGACACTGCATTGCCCCGTCCGCGACCCGACAAATATCTCATAGCCTTTTATGTGGCGCTGTGCCTTATATCGGTGGTGGAGCTCTACAGCGCGTCATCGCGCGAGGTGAGTTCCGGCAACATATTCGGCCCGCTGCTGCGCCATCTCATGATGCTCGTGATAGGCATCGTGATATGCATCGGCGCATCGCGTGTGAAAATCAAATACTTACGCATACTGGCGCCGTGGTTTGTCGGACTGAGCATACTGCTGATGGTGTATGTGATGCTCAACGGACAGATTATCAACGGCGCGCGTCGGAGCATGTCGCTGCTCGGCATACAGATACAGCCCGCCGAGATGCTCAAGATGTCGGCGGTGCTTGTGATAGCCATCGTGATGGCGCGCAACCAGGAGCCGCGCGGTGTCACGACAAAGGGTGTGATATGGTGCTGTGTGTTTGTATGCATCTTCTCGCTGCTGCTATTCTCGCAGGGTCTGACCAACACACTGCTGCTGATGGGCATAAGCCTTTCGATGATGCTCATCGGAGGCATACAGTGGAAAAAATTCGGACTCGTGCTTCTTTTCTACGGCCTTGTCGGCGGAGCCGCGCTCTACCATAAGATGAATTCCGAAGCCAAAGACGTGGCTCTGATTACGGAAACCGGCGTCGACTCCGAAGGCAACAAAGCCACCATCGACCGCGGCGGCATCTGGAAAAACCGCATCGGGCGCTGGAACGACACTGTGCCGCTTTACGAGCAGAAAATCACGGCCCACAACCGCCAGGAGATGTATGCCTACATGGCGCAGGCCAACGGCGGCATCACCGGAGTGCTGCCGGGCAACTCGCGCGAGACAGCCCGATTGCCTCTGGCCTTTTCCGACTATATCTATTCAATCGTGGTGGAAGACCTCGGTCTGGTGGGCGGACTGTTTCTGCTCATCATCTACATGTCACTGCTGGGGCGCGCCGGCGTCATAGCGGGTAAATGCGACAGAGCCTTCGCGTCGCTGATTGTCATGGGCATGGCGGTGATGATAGTGTTTCAGGCGATGTTTCACATGGCAATCAACACCGGAGTGTTTCCGGTGTCGGGTCAGCCGTTGCCGATGATATCAAAGGGCGGAACATCGATGCTCGTGACATCGCTCGCTTTCGGCATCATGCTGAGCATAAGCCGCTATGCATCGACAGCCGGACGCAAGAAAGCACCCAAGACCGATACAGATCTTCCCGACGAGCTCAATGCCCTCAACCCCACGCAGCTGAAAAAATAAACAAATCGAATCAGATAAGATTATGAGTGTCAAGAAAGTGATAATAAGCGGCGGAGGCACGGGAGGCCACATCTTTCCCGCGCTGTCGATAGCCAATGCGCTGCGTCGCCGCGACCCCGACATCAAAATACTCTTCGTAGGCGCCAAAGGGCGCATGGAGATGGAACGCGTGCCGGCCGCCGGCTACGATATCGAAGGCCTCGAAGTGATGGGCTTCGACCGCCGCCGTCTGTGGCGCAACGTAAAGGTGCTGTGGAAACTGATGAAAAGCCGCCGCAAGGCGAAAAAGATAATCCGCGATTTCGGTGCCGACGTGGTGGTAGGCGTGGGCGGCTACGCCTCAGGCCCCACCCTCATGATGGCACAGAAACTCGGCATACCCACCCTCATTCAGGAACAGAACTCCTACGCCGGAGTCACCAACAAGCATCTTGGCAAGAAAGCCGGCTGCATCTGCGTGGCCTACGACAACATGGAGCGCTTCTTTCCCGCCGACCGCATCGTCATGACAGGCAACCCCGTGCGCGAGGCAATCACCGCATGCCACACCGACAGAGCCGAAGCCAAACGTCAGCTCGGTTTCGACCCCGGCCGACCCCTTGTGGCGGTTGTGGGTGGCTCGCTCGGAGCCCGCACCATCAATGAGGCGGTCAAAGCATCGATGGACCGCATCACGGCCACCGGAGCACAGATATTGTGGCAGACCGGAAAATATTATGCCGATGACTGCCTCCCCGCTGCCGAAGGTAAAGAAGGGGTGCAGGCGATGGCATTTGTCAGCCGCATGGACCTGGTGTATCGCGCCGCCGACCTCATCGTGTCGAGAGCCGGGGCAAGCACCATCTCCGAGCTGCAGATTGTCGGCGCGCCGGCCATACTCATCCCCTCGCCCAATGTGGCCGAGGACCATCAGCGCAAAAACGCGCTCGCTCTTGCCGACCGCGACGCGGCCGTGATGATACTCGACGCCGACGCCACAGCCTCGCTCGCCGACACCGTCGTCAGGCTGCTCGCCGACCCTGACCGCCTGGCCTCTCTCGGAAAAAATGTCAAGGCAATGGCGCAGGAGCACTCCGACGAACGCATCGTCGACCATATCTACGCACTCTGCGATAAGCAGAGGGTATAGAGATGGCGGTAACCATTTTAATAATACAATCTGAAAATGAACAATATATATTTCATCGGAGCCGGAGGCATCGGCATGGCCGCACTCGAGCGCTATTTCAAGGCTCAGGGCGACAATGTGGCGGGATATGACCGCACCCCGACCGAACTGACCGACAGCCTTATAGCGGAAGGCATCGACATAACATTCGACGAAAGCGCCGACGCGATACCGGAGCGATACCGCGACCCGGCCGACACGCTCGTCGTCTACACTCCCGCCGTGCCCGACACAATGCCCCAGCTCAAATGGATGCGCGACAACGGTTTCAAAGTCGTAAAACGCGCCGCAGTGCTCGGCGAGGTGACGCGCCGCAGCAAGGCGATATGCTTTGCGGGCACCCACGGCAAGACGACCACATCGTCAATGGCAGCCCACATACTGCACACATCTCCGGCAGGCTGCAATGCCTTTTTAGGCGGCGTGCTGCGCAACTACAACAGCAACTTCCTGCTCGACACGTCATCGCCCTACAGTGTCATCGAGGCCGACGAATATGACCGTTCGTTCCACCACCTGTCGCCCCACATCGCCGTGGTGACATCGACCGACCCCGACCATCTTGACATCTACGGCACAGAGGAGGCTTATCTGGAGAGCTTCACACAGTTCACCCAGCTGATACACCCCGACGGGAAGCTCATCGTGCACACCGGTCTTAAATTCCGTCCCGACGCTCCGGAGAGCGTGAAAGTCTACACCTATTCACGCGACGAAGGCGATTTCCACGCCACCAATATACGCCGCGGCAACGGCACCATCGTCTACGACCTGACAGTGCCGCGCGAGATAGTCGCCGAAGGTGTCATAAAAGATATCGAACTCGGTGTGCCGGTGGAAATCAATATCGAGAACTCCATAGCCGCCGCAGCCGCCACACTGCTCACCGGCGATGTCACGGCCGACAATCTGCGTCAGGCACTGGCATCGTTCATGGGTCCGAAACGCCGCTTCGAGTTTCATCTGCGCGAAGCCGGCGAGCACGGCCGCGTCATCATAGATGACTATGCCCACCACCCCGACGAGCTCAAGGCATCGATAATGTCGGTGAAAGCGCTCTATCCCCACCGGCGCCTGACCGTAGCGTTTCAGCCGCATCTCTACAGCCGCACGCGCGACTTCGCTCCGGAGTTTGCCGAAGCGCTGTCGCTTGCCGACGAAGTGGTGCTCCTCGACATCTACCCCGCGCGTGAGCAACCGATAGCCGGAGTGACGTCAAAAATCATTTTTGACAGAATTTCATGCAAAGAAAAGCATTTGACCTGCAAAGAACTATTGACAAAGACAATAAAAAATATTAATTTTGAAATCTTATTGACAGCGGGAGCGGGCGATATCAACACCTTTATCCCCGAAATCATCGAAGAAATCAAATAAACAACTGCATTACAATCGATTATGCTCACAAAGCGCGGTATAACCCTATGCTTACTGTCACTGATGCTCGCGGCATATCTGGTGATAGCCCTCGTCATATCGCAGGATATGGCGGCGGAGGCACCGTGCACGGGCGTCAGAATCAGTGTGTCGCACAACGAGATGTCGCAGTTTGTCACCCCCGGCGACATCGACCATGAGCTCGGCGGAATAACCGCCACGGCCGACTCCATGACAGCATCGGGCTACAACCTGCGCGAGCTGGAGCAGCGGCTTGGCGCCCTGAGCATCATAGAGAGTGTCAACTGCCGGCGCATGTCAGACGACGCCATAGCCATCGACGTAGTGCCGATGGTGCCGGTGGCCCGTGTTTTCGACCACAGCGGCTCCTACTATATCAACCGCGGCGGCAAGCATCTGCAGGCATCGCCGCGCTATCAGATAGATGTGCCGGTGGTGATAGCCGACTGCGACACACTCCCCAATGCAACAGAAATAATTCCGCTTCTGCAGCGCATCGACGAGAACAAAATATGGTCGCAACTCGTTTCAGCTTTGAAAGTCGACCGCAACGGAGATATATTCATCGTGCCCTCAACCGGCGGACACGTTGTCAACATCGGCGACGGAAGCAACATCGACAACAAAATGGAACGACTCTTCGCATTCTACAATCAGGTGCTTGACGTCAAAGGCTGGAACTACTACGACACCATCTCGGTGAAATTTGCCAATCAGGTGATAGGCAAGATTGTGCCGGGACGTCTCCGCCGAAACACAATCGACACCGACGGACTCGAATTCGAGGAGGAGGATATCGACATCGACATCATCAGCCAGCGCGACAGTGTCAGCGTGTCTGACATAAAACCCAAAATCATCTGACGACATAAACCAACCCCGATAACATCAAATCAAGCCTATATGGACGACAAATATATCGTAGCAATAGAAATCGGCAGCTCCAAGATACGCGGAGCGCTTGCTTCAATCGACCCGACAGGGGCACTCAACATACTGGCCGTGCAGGAAGAACGCGTAGCCGACAGCGTGCGCTACGGTCATGTCAAGAATGTGGAAGAGGTCAGCACGCGCATCGACAGCATCTGCCGCAAACTCGAGAACTCCCGCGCCATACAGCCGCGCAAGATAGCAGGCGTGTATGTAGGACTGAGCGGATGCACTATATGCGCGTCGCTCGCCTCGGAGACCTCACGCTTCGAGACCGACACGGAGATAGACTCCTCGTCGATAGAGCGTCTGAAAGGGCTGATTACCACCGTAGGCAACGGCGACAAGGAAATCTACGAGCTCCTGCCCTACGAATTTATAGTCGACAACGAGTCGACGCTCAATCCCGTTGGCCGCATAGGCCGCTCCATCAAAGGCACATTCAGCGTGATCGAGGGGATCCCCGCCATCAAGAACAACCTCAACCGAGTGTTTCCCGAGCGTCTGAGCCTTCAGGTCAACGGCTACATCGTCAGCGCTCTTGCGCAGGCCAACATGGTGCTTACCCCCGACGAGAAGCAGCTCGGCTGCATGTTTGTCGACTTCGGCTGCGAGACCACCACTGTCATCATCTACAAGAAAGGTGTGCTCCGCTACATGGTGACCCTGCCCATGGGCTCACGCAACATCACCCGCGACCTCGTGTCGCTAAATCACCTCGAGGAGCACGCCGAGAGCATCAAGCGCTCGATCGGCATCGTCGCTCCGGGCGACAGCGTGGCGCGCCACTCCGGACAGCATACCATCGAGCAGCCCGAACTCAACAGCTACATATCGGCTCGCGCCGGCGAAATAGTTGCCAATGTCATAGCCAACATCGAATATGCCGGGCTCACCCCCGCCGACCTTCCTTCGGGCATCATAACCGTAGGTGGTGGCTCGCGGCTCAAAGGTCTCAGCGACATGATATCGTCGCAAAGCGGCATGAAGGTGCGCACGGGCAGCACTCCCCGCAGCATACGCATCACCGACACGTCAATCTCGGCCGATGACATAATCGACGTTGTGGCGCTTCTGATTGCCGCCGCCGAGCGCAATCCCACCGACTGCCTCTCGCCCGTGGTTACAATGAACTATGCGGGCACCGCGCAGGGCAACAATGCGGCAGGCGGACATGGCGCAGCGCCGTACGATTCCGACGACGACGATGGCGGCCCGATACGCATCGGAGAAGATGACGATGACGATATCCTCTATGACGATGACTACGTCGACAAAAAGAAAAAGGCAAAAGACGGACGCAAAACGGAACACAAACGGCCCACGAACAGCGGTCCGACTATGATAACCCGCATCCAGAACCGCCTGTCAAAACTGTTTCGTGACGACGAAAGCGACCGTTACGAAGACGAGGACGAGGAATAAATGCCGGCCGACGCGCCACAGGCTCAAACAAATATATTTCACCAGCATCAGTAAAACAAGTCAATCATGACAATCGAAGATATATCACAATCGTCAGAATTCATCCCGCAGGCAGTAAAAAGCAGCATCATAAAGGTAATCGGCGTGGGTGGCGGCGGCAACAACGCCGTGCAGCACATGTTTAACCAGAATATCGAGAATGTATCGTTCTGGGTGTGCAACACCGATGACCAGGCGCTCAAGAATTCGTCAGTGCCCAACAAACTGCTGATAGGCGAATCGGGTCTCGGCGCCGGCAATGTGCCCTCTGTGGCGCGCCAGGCCGCGCTCGACAGCGAGGAGAAGATTGCCGACCTCTTCACCGACAACACCAAGATGGTGTTCATCACCGCCGGAATGGGCGGCGGCACCGGCACGGGAGCCGCCCCTGTGGTGGCACGCATAGCGCGCGAGCACGGCATGCTCACCATCGGCATTGTCACCATCCCGTTTCTGTTTGAGGGTCAGAAGAAGATATTGAAGGCTCTTGAGGGCGCCGAGGAGATGAGCAAATATGTCGACGCTCTGCTCGTCATCAACAACGAGCGCCTCACGGAGATATATCCCGAGCTCAACTTCATCAACGCATTCGGCAAAGCCGACGACACTCTTACGATAGCTGCCCGCGGCATATCGGAGATGATAACCAACAGCAACACAGTCATCAACATCGACTTCAACGACGTCGACACCACGCTGCGAAACGGCGGTGCCGCCGTCATCTCAATAGGCTACGGCGAGGGTGAGCACCGCGTGACCAAGGCTATCAACGACGCGCTCAACTCTCCACTGCTCAAAGACCGTGACATATTCGGCTCGCAGCGACTGCTTTTCAACATTTATTTCAACCCTGAGGGAGATCAGGAATTCCTTATGAAGGAAGCCAGCGAAATCTCGGAATTCGTGTCAGACATCAATCCCAATGTCGACATCATCTGGGGTCTTGCGAAAGACACCTCACTGGGCAACAAAGTCAAAATCACCATTCTGGCCGCCGGGTTTGCCACCCAGAGCGACAAGTCGGAGAAATCGAAGTCGGAGAAGGCCAAAAAGGAGGTTGAAGTTGAGAAGGCCGGCCCCGTGATACTTCAGGAGGCTATCGACAAGCCTACCGACACCGAGCGTCTGGCCGCGCTCTACGGCAAGGACAAAACCGAGACGATAGTGCGTTCGCCTGAGGCTCAGAAATATATAATACTTACTCCCGACCAGCTCAATGACGACTCTATCATAGAGAAATTTGAGAATATGCCCACATCGTCGCGCGACCGCCGGGTTGTGGAGGAGATAAAGAAATCGCACAGGAAACCGTCAGCCGAAGCTGAGGCACCGGTCGACGGTGATGCAACGCGCGCGTCACAGCCCGATGTGCCGTCGGGAAGCACGCGCATAGTGTTCTGACATAACCACTCAACAGAGTGAAGTGCGGGGCCGGACGAAAACGTCTCGGCCCCGTGGTTTTATAGGTCAGCGGCGGTGTGGCGGGGGAAGACCAGTCGGACCTGTCAGACAGGTGGTGGGGGGATGGCGCTGTAGGCGGTAGCAGGGACGGGGGCGTCTCGCCCCCGGGGGATATCATAGACCGGTCTATTTCCGCGGGGGCGGGACGCCCCCGCCCCGGCTACCGCACGATGGGTGTCAGTCATCTCGCACGCCACTCGGTCACATAGTTTGTGGGGGGC
>CAMWIJ010000038.1 GCA_947174275.1 uncultured Muribaculaceae bacterium | reverse complement strand
TCAATTTATAAGCTCTCTCTTTCTTAAGTTAGTGACATTGCACGGCTCGTGCGTCTGTGAATATGCCTGAAAATCAGCGTAATGGCGGACGCACGAGCCGTGCGTCCCTACTTTTTGGGGGCATTTATTGTCACGCGTGACGGTTGTGACCCTTACCGGCAAAGGCTTGGGGATGAAAGACAAGCTTGAGCGGGCACCGTGAGGACTATCTGTAATATACAGGGCTAATCGGTTACCGGCGCCTCGCTGTCGCCTGAAGCGCGGCGGGGCGACGGTTTTACACCCACTGTGTAGTAGCTGCCGGGGAGAAGCGACAGCAGTTTCGTCGCAATGACGCATGTGGCGAAAGTGGCTGCGGCAATGAGCGGTATCTCAATCGCCACAGGCAGATTGAAATGACGTTGTATTATCGTGACCCATAGTCCGAGCCAGAATATGTGCATCAGATACATGCCGTAGGAGAGTTTCGATATCTCGGTGATGATGCGCGACGGCTTTCTTATGCAGCCCAGAAGCAGGAAGGCTCCGAAGGTGAGCAGCACGCAGTTGATGGTGCAGAACGACCAGCCTATCTCTGCGGTGACGGTGGGCAGCACGCGTCCGGCCGGTGTCTGGAGATAGAACGACAGTATGGTAATCAACGCCCCGGCGCTCATGGCTGCGATGCCCGTGACAACTCTGCGGCGGGTGCTCCATTTTAGGTGGGTGTGGATATAGTGGGCGAGAACCAGATAGCCGATATAGCCCGAAAAATACCAGAGAGTGTGATATTCGTTCCACGCGCATTGTCCCCACACGTCGCCTGCGAAAAAGTTGAGATAGGGCATGCAGGTCGAGACGAGAAACAGCGCGATGAAAAACTGTTCCTCGCGGCGGCCGACTTTTCTCAGCCACGGCGATATGACCGGAATGAACAGGTAAAGACCCAGAAGCGGGAATATGAACCACAGATGGCCGGCGACCCCCGGAAAATTGAGCGGCACGCGCACAAGCTGCGAGAGCGCTGTGTCGGTGTCGATCTGGCCCCATGCCGCGGGGAGTATGGCATACAGCACCATGAACAGGATGAACGGCGGGAGTATGCGCGTAAAGCGGCGGCGATAGAATGCGAACGTGTCAGTCCCTTCCTTTACCGGAGCGAGAAGAAACGCCGACACAATCATGAACAGCGGCACTGACATGCGTGAGAAACCGTCGTAGATCGATACCCATAGTCGTGAGCTCTCGTCGGCGAGCATGGTTTCTGTCTCGCTGAAAATGTAATAGCATTCGCATGCATGAACGAGCATCACAAGGAAGCAGGCTATCACGCGCACATAGTCAAGAAATGGAATACGTTGCATATCTGTTGTGTTAATTTTAATTAATCCTAAATGATTATTTTGCGTGGGGTGGCGGAGCAGTCGGCCGGAGCTATTATATATACGCCGTGGCAAGCGAGTGTGACGGGCAGCCCTGAGCGGGTGGCGGTGCATAGCCGTCCGTCGGGACGGTAGACAAGATAGTCGCAATCATCGTTGCCGTCGCGGTGGCCGACGGTGACTGTCAGTCCGTCGACTGTGATGTGCATGCTGTCGGTGTCGTTATAGACATTACTGACGCCGGAGATGTCGATGGTGGCGGTGGTGAAGGCGCTCGGGGCGAATGACTGATCGAGTGTCTGCACGCCCACGGTGTGGGTGCCACGGCCGAGCGGACGCATGCGGTAGGATTTGCGGGCGGCGCCGACTGTCGTGGCGAGGTCAGTGCCTGTCTTGAGCGCGCCGGTGCCGGTGTCGGCGGGGATTATGCAGAAGGTTTCGCCGGTGAGGTCGTTGCGCACGAATATGTTGTAGCGGAGGGCACGAGTGGGAGTGGTGTCGTCGCTTCCGTCGGTCCATGTTATTTCAATGCAGTCGCCGTCAAGGCGTGCGCTTACCGAAGCCGGAGCCTCGGGGCGGACGTTGGCGCCGGAGGTGTTGCGGTAGATGCGGAGCGGGGTAGAGTAGCACCCGACGGGTGCGTCGGTGCCGATGTAGCCTCCCACGATGATGTCCATGTTGCCGTCGGCATCCTGGTCGGCCATGTTGATGGCTCCGTCGGTGTTGACGGAGCAGATGGGGTAGGAGGTGTCGAGGGTGAACGTTCCGTCGGCGTTCTGATAGAACATGCGCACTCCGGTGGCGTTGCCGTCATTGCCGCAGAGGGCAAGGTCGACGAGTCCGTCGGCGTTTAAATCGGCGGCGAGCACGTTGCCGAGATTGAGGGGTGTGAGACCGGAGCGGGTGTGGTCGCACAGCTCAAACTGCGGCTTTCCGTCAGTGCCTGCGGTGTTGTAGAATATGACGGCGTGACGCGACCAACTGTCGCCGTGTCCGGTCATCACTATGTCGAGGGTGCCGTCGCCGTTGATGTCGGCAAGTGTGGATTGACCTTCAAATGTGCCGTAGAGCGGCGAGGGCGAGGTTTTTGTGAAAGTGCCGTCACCATGACCCATATACAGTGCCATCCCTTTGACTTCGGAGTCGGCGCTCCAGCCGTTGGCGAGAATGTCGAGATTGCCGTCGCCGTCGATGTCGCCGAGAGTCACGGCTCCGTTGCTCATTGCCTTATTGTCGATGACCTTGTGGGTGAAAGAGCCGTCGCCTCCGTTGTTGAGGTAGAGGTCGATGCAGCGGTCGCCGCGGTAGGTCATGGTTACGATATCTGTGTAGCCGTCGGAGTTGACGTCGCCGACGGTCACAGGATTGAGCCACGCCTCGTCGGCTGCCTGCAGGAAGCCGGTCACAGAGTCGGGCACGCGGCGCATCTCATAGTCGTAGTCGGGACCGAGATTTTCGTAGAGAATGAGATATTTTGTGTCGCGCGGTGTTATCCAGTCGCCGCCCGAAGCCATTATCAGCAGGTCGAGGTTGCCGTCGTTGTTGTAGTCGAAAAATATCGAATTGGTGAACGAAGTGCGCTGTATGCGGTTGTCGTAGTCGTAACTGAGACCGCCGTTGCCGTCGGGCCGCGCAAGTATAGCCATTTCGTCCCAGCCCACGGCGCCGGCCGTGAGCGACATGGCGAGGCATGCCGGCAATAATATATTGAGTTTTTTCATGGCAGCGTTATTTTTCGGAGATATGGTCGGTGGTGTAGACGAAATCGTCGAATGCTACAGATGAGTTGTCGACGTCGTCGGCTTTGGTGAAAGCGAAGAGGCCGAAGCGGGCGCCTTTCCAGTCGCCTTCGCCGATTTCAAACGGGTCGCCGGCTTTTTTGAAATCTACGCCGTCGAGGCTATACCAGGGCTGCACCGTCGATGTGTGGGTGTCGTAGGTGAACCGCAGCCACACGTTGTCGTCGCCGCGGGCCAGAGCCTTTAGTGTGCCGTTTATGTCGGTGCATATCAGTTTGGTGCCGTAGGTGTCGCGCACACCGAAGCCTACGGTCTTGTTGCCGATGCAGAGCAGGCCGGCGCGTCCGTCGTGGGCGAGGGCTGATGCGTCGACCTTTACGGTGACCTGTCCCGAATAACCCATTATTTTTTGAGTCAGCATGTTGGGCGCCTCACGAAGGGAGGCCGCTTTTGCGGGAACGAGCACGAGGCGTCCGTCGGTCAGCGATATGCGTGACATGTCGGGGTTGTGGTTGAACTGCCAGTGGTTGCCCAGGCCGTTGTCGAAATTGTCGGAAGTGGCGACGGTGTGCGGCTTTGACGTGGAGGCTACCGATGGTTTGCCGACTATTTTCATCGGTTCGCCGATGCCGTTGCCGTCATAGTCCTCGCCGATAACAGGAAATCCGTCGACCCAAGTCACGGGCTGGAGGTGAGTGACGCGTCCGAGCGGACTTGTGCTCTGGAAGTGATAGAACCACCACTCGCCGTCGGGAGTGTCGACAAGCGCGCCCTGATGGGGGCCGTTGATTTTTGTCGAGCCCTGTTCAAGCACGCGGCGTGTGTCGTAGGGTCCGTAGATGTCTTTTGAGCGGCCCACGGTCTGCCATCCGGTGCCTACGCCCCCTTCGGGTATGCTGAGATAGAAATATCCGTCTTTGATGAATAGTTTGGTGCCTTCGGCAGTGGGGCCGTGATACACTTCCCGGCCGTCGTCGAGCAGAGTCTTGCCGTCTGGGCTCATGCGGTGGATTATGATAGGGCCGCCGCCGAGCTGGCTGCGTCCGAGCCATGCGTTGCCCTCATCGTCCCACAGCGGACACGGGTCCTCCCATCCTCCGGTTTTCTTTACCTGATGGAGCGGTTCCCACGGGCCGGCGGGGTCTTCGGCCGATGTCATGAACAGACCGTCGTTGGGTGTGCAGAAATAGAGATAAAAGCGACCGTCGTGGTAGCGCAGCGCCGGAGCCCATGAGCCGTCGCCATAACGGTTGACAGTGTCGTAGCCCTCCATCGAGGTGTAGACCTGAGTGAGCATCTCCCAGTTGACCATGTCGTCGGAAACGAGGATGGGGATGCCCATGAAATGAAATTCGGAGCAGGTGAGATAGTACTTGTCGCCTACGCGTATCACATCGGGGTCGGAGTAGTCGGCCGCTATCACCGGATTGGCGAAAGTGCCGTCGCCCTGATCGCCCCAGCGTGAGTCAGGGGGAGTGAATTTGTCGGAAGAGGCGCCGAGATCCTGTCCGCCGGCAAACAGACCCATGTGAGTGCTGTTGGTGTATGCGCCGAGCGCGGGGCGGGCGCGATGAGTGCCGGGAAAAAATTCCTGTTCCGACTCCGGAGCGTCGCCTACTTTTGCGAATGTGGCGGGAGCGGCGGCGACTGCCGCGGAGGCAACTGCCGCGAGCAGCGGTATTATTGCAAGGTGTTTCATTATGCAGGGGGTTGTTTATTTGGATTAGTATTCAAGGGTTAACCGATGCAAAAATAGATTGCGACAGAGTAAAAAACAATATCAAATACATCATTATTTCAAAAAAATAGAGCATTTGCAACAAATTTTGCAAAAATAATCATGGAAAGAGCATCTGTTATTGCAGCGGTAATGCGGTTTGGGCTGTGCCACTGCGAGTCACGTCAAAATAAAAATTCGCATGATTTTGAATTTGGTATGGAAAAAATGCTTAACTTTGCAGCTGTTTTTCGGGTGCGTGTATAAATATGCACCTATACATGAATGCCTGCGGAATGAAAGTGACGGGGCAGGCATGCCGAAGCGATTGAATAAGGTAAAATTGCGATAAAAGACCCGTATGGAAGTTTTTAAAGAATTATTGTTGCCCGGGAATGTCGGTCTGGCGAGTACGATAATATTGTATTCGTTTGTGATAGCGGCCGGTATCCTGTTGGGCAAAATCAAGTTCGGAGGTGTGTCGCTTGGCGTCACCTTCGTGTTGTTTGTAGGCATTTTATTAGGTCAGTTCGGCTATACGGCCGACGCTAACGTTATAAAATTCCTCAGAGAGTTCGGACTCATTCTGTTTATCTTTGCAATCGGACTTCAGGTGGGGCCGGCGTTCTTCTCTTCGTTCAAGCAGGGGGGCGTAAGGCTCAACATGCTTGCAGTGCTCGGCGTGGCTCTCAATGTGGCTATCGTGCTTGCAATCTACTATCTTACAGGCGATGACACGACGATGGATCAGCTCGTGGGCGTGATGTCGGGAGCGGTGACCAACACCCCCGGTCTTGCGGCGGCGCAGCAGACTGTCAACTCGCCCGAGGCTGTCGACACGATGGCACGCGGCTACGCTGCTGCCTATCCGCTCGGAGTGGTCGGCATCATTCTCGCCATGTTTATAATAAAGTGGGCGTTCCGCATCAAGGTCGATGACGAGATCGCCGCCATCAACAAAGACCGCGAGGAGTCGCAACTCAAACCGTATATTACCTCGTTTGAGGTCAAGAACGAGCGCCTCGACGGCATGACGCTGCTTAAACTGCATGACGTGATAACCTGCAACTTCGTGGTGTCGCGTCTGATGGGTGCCGACGGCAAGATCGAGATCCCGACGTCGCAGACCACAATCCACAACGGCGACAAGCTGCTGCTTGTGATATCGTCGCAGGATCTGCCCAAATTTGTGGCAGTGCTCGGCAACGAGATAGAGATGGACTGGGATGCCGTGACACCGAGCGAGGTGGTTTCGCGCCGCATACTTATCACCAAAAGCGAATATAACGGAGTGGCGCTCGGCTCGCTTCGTCTGCACAACGGCTACCGTCTGAACGCAACGCGCGTCAACCGTGCGGGTGTCGACCTGCTCGCATCGCCGGGTCTGCGTCTGCAGATGGGCGACCGCATCACCGTGGTGGGTCAACTTGCCGACATCGAACGCCTCGCAACCCGTCTGGGCAACTCGATGAAGCGTCTCAACCAGCCTAATCTCGTGACAATCTTCGTCGGTATAATATTCGGTATACTCCTCGGCTCAATCAACGTGGGCATGGGCATGAAGTTAGGCCTTGCCGGCGGTCCGCTCGTAGTGGCGATACTTCTGAGCCGTTTCGGATATAAATTCAAACTTGTCACTTACACCTCGTCGTCGGCATCAATGATGCTCCGCGAGCTTGGCATCTGTCTGTTTCTCGCTTCGGTGGGAATTGCCGCGGGCGACCATTTCGTCGAGAAAGTGTTTAACGAGACCGGTATGTGGTGGGTTATCTACGGCTTCATCATCACGCTTATCCCGCTGGTGGTTGTCGGCTTCATAGCCCGCGGAGTCTACAAGATAAACTTCCTCACAATCATGGGTCTCTTCTCGGGAGGCTGCACCGATCCCCCCGCGCTTGCCTACGCCAACAACTCTACCGGCAACGACGCTCCGGCGGTGGCTTACTCGACAGTGTATCCGCTTACCATGTTCCTGCGCGTTGTGGCCGCACAGGGTCTGGTGCTCGCATTCTGCATGTAGCAGGCTGACATTTCATCAGCAACAAAATATAAGGTTGGGTCGCCCGTAGGGCAATCCAACCTTAATTTTAAGAAACTGTTTAAAATTCATATCACTTAGCCTTTGAGAGTATTGTCGGTCTCTTTTTGTTTATTCTTCGGTCACGTAGCTACGGCTGCGCTCCCTCATCACAAACAAAAATCAATCCGACAATCCATCTCAAAATCTGTATCATATAAATTTAAACAGTTTCTCAGAGTGTGTGTCAAAAATAGTATAGATTAGTAGAGTATTGTTTCGTCGTCACGGCGCTTCGGATTGCCGTAGGCAATGCCTGTGGCCGCGTGGCGGCGCTGACACTTTGGGAATATCCGTCGTTAAACGAATTTGTCGACCATATCCTTTAGTTCGCTGAGCGGCTTTTCGCCGCTGTCGCGCCATGTTTCCTCGCCGTCTTTGAATATAATCCATGTAGGATATACGCGGGCGTGATATTTTCTCATAAGGTCGGGCGACTTGTCGCCGTCAATCTGAAAAACGACGGCCTTGTCGCCTATTTCAGCCTTTAGCTGTTCCACCACGGGCATCATGCGCTGGCAGTGGGGGCACCAGTCGGCGTAAAATTCTACCAGCACGGGGCGCGTTCCGTCGATTGCTTCCTGAAGTTTTTCGGGTGTGTCCATATTGTATTATATTAAATTTGTTGTATCGATATCATTCGTCGCTTTTGGTGGGGATGTGTTCGTAGATTTTTGCCGTGAGGATGTCATACTGCTGCACTCCGACGGTGCGCCATACCGGTTCGCCGTCCTTGAACAAAATCAGAGTCGGAACCGATTGCACGCGATATTTCAAAGCGAGTTCACGGTTGCGGTCGATATCCACTTTCACTATAGTCGCGTCATCGCCGACTTTTTCCTTTACCTGGTCGAGAATAGGAGACTGCATCTTGCAGGGGCCGCACCAAGTGGCAAAAAAATCGACCAAAACGGGTTTCGGGCCTTTGATAATTTCAAAAAAATCATTCATGGTCAATATAATTTTATTTTAAACATTTGAAATTATAACAATATGACGCGGAAAAGTGTTGAATAGAAAAATAAAATCAGCATAGAGTTGCGTAAAAATATGTTTTTTCGTAGCTTTGTAGTCAGATATAAGAATATGGCACGCATTAACCTCGCAGGGATGGGGGTGGCACTGGTCACTCCGTTCCGTCAAGACAAAAGTATAGACTTCGAGGCGCTCGGACGCCTGCTGGAGTATCAGATTAAAAATTCGGTGGATTATATTGTGGTGCTCGGTACGACAGCCGAGACTCCTACGCTTGACGCCGACGAGAAGCGTCAGGTGCGCGAGTATGTCGCGCAGCGGGTAGCCGGTCGTGTACCTCTGGTGCTTGGCGTCGGAGGCAACAACACGATGGCCGTGGCGCGTGAACTCGAGACTACTGATCTGAAGGATTTCAGCGCGGTGCTTTCTGTCGTGCCGTATTACAACAAGCCTTCGCAGGAGGGTATCTACAGGCATTATGCCGAGATAGCCACCCGCTCTCCGCTTCCGGTGATCCTGTATAATGTGCCGGGGCGCACGGGGGTCAACATGACGGCCGAGACCACATTGCGTCTTGCCCGCGAGTTTGAAAATATCATCGGAATAAAAGAGGCGTCGGGCAATATCGCCCAGATGGATGAAATCATCAAGAGCAAGCCGGCTGATTTTATGGTGATATCGGGTGATGACGGCATCACGTTCCCGCTGATTACGCTCGGTGCGGTGGGAGTGATTTCCGTGATAGGCAATGCGTTTCCCAAAGAGTTTTCGAAGATGGTGCGTCTTGCCCGCGGCGGCGACTACGAGAAGGCGCTGCAGATACACCACCGCTTCACGGAGCTGTTCAAGCTGCTTTTTGTCGACGGCAATCCGGCCGGAGTGAAGTGTGTGCTGCATGCGATGGGCATGATTGAGAATGAGCTTCGCCTGCCACTCGTGCCGACACGGCTGACCACCTACGAGCAGATACGCAAAGTGCTCTCTCAGCTTGACTGAACGCGTTGAGCCGGAGGGGCGGAGCTGTCCCTTTGATTTTCCATTGTTTCGCTGTGATTGATGCGCGTGCGACGAGTGGCGTGCGTGGTTTTGCGCTGTGTCTGTAGGCAGGCGGCGCGGAGGTCATGCGTGCGGCGTCGCGGTGCGTGACGGCGGGTTGTGAAGAGCCGTCGGGGGCGGTGAAAATTTATTTGGAAAAGTGGGGATTTTTCATTATTTTTGCATGGTTAAAGACGGAGGTAAAACGCCTCTGTCCGTCAATCGTTTCCGGCGAAAATGCGGCTTGTGCCGCATGGTGGCGGCGGTTGGCGTTTATGGTCTGACAGTCAGGCATGCAGGCATGTGAGAAGTCTGCTCGCGGATGTCAGGTCGTTTCATGAATTAGTAAATAAAAAGCAATACAATTAAAACATTATGTCAGAAGTAGTAGAGGAATACAGCGCGAGTAATATTCAGGTGCTGGAAGGTCTGGAAGCTGTGCGCAAGCGTCCGGCGATGTATATCGGGGATATAAGTGCAAAAGGTCTCCATCACTTGGTTTATGAGGTTGTAGACAACTCGATAGACGAGGCTCTGGCTGGCTATGCCACCCATATAGAGGTTACAATCAATGAGGATAATTCGATAACTGTTGTAGACAACGGCCGCGGCATCCCCGTGGATATGCACGAGAAGGAGCACAAGAGCGCGCTTGAGGTTGTGCTTACGGTGCTTCACGCCGGCGGTAAGTTTGACAAAGGCTCATACAAGGTGTCGGGCGGTCTGCACGGCGTGGGTGTGTCATGTGTCAACGCCCTGTCGACCTATCTTCGCGCCGAGGTGCGCCGCGGCGGCAAGGTGTATGCCCAGGAATATTCGTGCGGCAAGCCCACCACCGAGCTTATGGTGATCGGCGAGAGCGATACTACCGGCACATCGGTGACATTCCTTCCCGACGGCTCTATATTCACGGCCACTGTATATGACTACGAGACGCTTGCCAATCGTCTGCGTGACCTGGCGTTCCTCAATGCCGGCATACATCTGTCGCTTACCGATAAGCGTCAGCTCGATGCCGAGGGTAATGCTAAGTTCGAGGAATTTTATTCGGAAACAGGTCTGCGCGAGTTCGTGCAGTATATCGACTCAAACAAGGAGTCGCTCATCAACGATGTCATCGACCTGAGCACCGAGCGTCAGGGCATACCGGTGGAGGTGGCGCTGACCTACAACTCTACCTACAATGAAAATGTCTATTCGTTTGTCAACAATATCAACACCATAGAGGGTGGCACGCACCTGACAGGTTTCCGCCGCGGTCTGACTCAGACGCTGAAGAAATATGCTGAAGATAACAAACTTCTTGAGAAGGTGAAGGTGGATATTTCGGCCGAAGACTTCCGCGAGGGTCTTACCGCGGTAGTGTCGGTCAAGGTGATGGAGCCGCAGTTTGAGGGACAGACAAAAACCAAACTCGGCAACAACGAGGTGATCGGCGCCGTGCAGACGGCAGTGTCGGAGACACTCCGCAACTACCTCGAGGAGCACCCCAAGCAGGCACGCACGATTGTCGACAAGGTGATAGTGGCCGCGCAGGCCCGCCATGCGGCATATAACGCACGCGTCAAGATACAGCGCAAATCGCCACTCTACGGAGGCGGTCTGCCCGGCAAGCTGGCCGACTGCTCGTCGCGTACGGCCGAGGATTGCGAACTTTTCATCGTCGAGGGAGACTCGGCAGGCGGTACCGCCAAGATGGGCCGCGACCGCCGTTTCCAGGCCATTCTTCCCCTCCGCGGTAAAATCCTTAACGTGGAGAAGGCGATGGACCACAAGATTTTCGACAACGAGGAAATCACCAACATGTTCCGCGCGCTGCGTGTGACAATCGGCACCGAGGATGACTCCAAGGAGGCCAACCTCTCGAAGCTCGCCTACCACAAGATTATCATCATGACCGATGCCGATGTCGACGGATCGCACATCGCCACGCTGCTGATGACATTCTTCTTCCGCCGCATGCGTCCGGTAATCGAGCAGGGCTATCTCTACCTGGCCACACCGCCGTTGTATAAATGCTCGAGGGGCAATAAAGTGCTGGAATACTGCTGGAACGAGCAGCAGCTCCAGAACTGTATCGCCCAGAACGGCGACCGCGTGAAGGTGCAGCGTTACAAAGGTCTCGGTGAGATGAGCGCGCAGGAGTTGCGCGAAACCACCATGGACCCGCAGTATCGTCTGCTCAAGCAGGTCACCATTAGCGACGCCGCAGCGGCCGACCGCGTGTTCTCAATGCTCATGGGTGAGGATGTGGCTCAGCGCCGCGACTTCATCGAGCAGAATGCCACTTACGCCAACATCGACGCATAGCGCGGTGTCGGCGTCGTGGAGACGGCTGACACGGATATCAGAGAGGCCGTGGTAAACATGACGCGTGTGAAATTGTTATAATGACAGCGACAGCTATTGTAATGATTCGTCACCGCGGTTTACCCGCAGCGGCAGAGGGATAAAAATATATCACAAACATAGAGAAACAAATGGTTCGTTCATATTCCAGAAAAGGAGACGACCGCCTACGTGCGCAGGTCGACGAGTATATAAGCAAGCAAGGTAACAATACCTTCAATTACAAGCAGGTGGCGCATGCCATCAATGCCACTTCACCCATCAGTCAGCGTGCGGTGGCCCTTTATCTGGCTGAACTTGCCTTTGACGGCGATCTGCTCGAGACGGCCCCCGGACGATATAAGTCGCCATCGCGCTCAAGCTATGCCACAGGCACATTCGTGCGCCGCAGCAACGGCAAGAACTCCGTAATCATCGACGATGACAACGAGGCAATCTTCGTGGCAGAGCGCAATTCGATGCATGCCCTCAACGGCGACCGTGTGAGCGTGAGCATCGCCGCCCGCCGCCGCGGAGCGGAGCCTGAGGCTGAGGTGGTGGAAATCATCGAGCGGAAGCCGCAGGTGTTTATCGGCACACTCAAGGTCGACAAGCATTTCGCTTATCTGCTGACCGACTCAAAATATCTCGCTTCAGATATATTCATTCCCAAAGCCAAGCTGAAGGGTGGTGTGACCGGCGACAAGGCCGTGGTGAAAATCACCGAGTGGACCGACGAAGCCAAGAACCCCAAGGGTGAGGTTATCGACATATTGGGCAAGAAAGGGGAGAACAATGCCGAAATCAACGCCATCATGGCCGAATTCGGACTTCCGTACATTTATCCCGAAACCGTAGACAAGGCAGCGCAGAAAATCGACGCCGGCATCACTCCTGAAGTGGTGGCCCAGCGTCTTGACATGCGCGGTGTGACGACATTTACCATCGACCCCAAGGATGCCAAAGACTTTGACGATGCCCTTTCGATACGCCGTCTGAAAAACGGCAAGTGGGAAATCGGCGTGCATATCGCCGACGTCACCCACTACGTCAAGCCCGACACCATAATCGACCGCGAGGCGCAGAAGCGCGCCACGTCGGTCTATCTGGTCGACCGAGTTGTGCCGATGCTTCCCGAGCATCTGAGCAACGGCATCTGCTCGCTCCGTCCCGACGAGGACAAACTGACATTCTCGTGCATATTCACGATGGATGACAACGGCAAGGTGCTCGACAGCAAGATAACACGCACGGTCACCCGTTCCGACCGCCGTTTCACCTACGAGGAGGCTCAGGAAGTGATAGAGACCGGCAAAGGGGACTTCGCCGAGGAACTTGTCACTCTCGACCGTCTCGCCAAGGTTTTGCGCAAGGCGAGATATGATGAAGGCTCGGTGGAGTTCGACCGTATGGAGGTGCGTTTTGACATCGACGAGACCGGCCACCCCACGGGGGTATATTTCAAGGAGTCGAAAGACGCCAACAAACTTATAGAGGAGTTCATGCTGCTCGCCAACAAGACCGTCGCGCAGGCAATAGGGATGCCTCAGGGCAAGAAGAAACCGAAGGCGTTTGTCTATCGAGTGCACGACATGCCCGATCCCGGCAAGCTATCAGATCTGTCGACACTGTCGCGCACGTTCGGCTACAAGGTGAAAGCATCCGGCACTCCGCGCGAGGTCAACAAGTCGATCAACCGCATGCTTGCCGACGTCAAGGGTAAAGGGGAGGAGAACTTCCTGTCGACGCTTGCCATACGCTCGATGGCGAAAGCAATCTACACGACTACCAATATCGGCCATTACGGTCTCGGGTTTGATTACTACACCCACTTCACATCGCCCATACGCCGTTATCCCGACATGATGGTGCACCGTCTGCTCGAGAAGTATCTTTCGGGAGGACGCACGGTCAATGCCGAGAAACTCGAGATGCTGTGCAAGCACTCGTCGGATATGGAGCAGCTTGCCGCAAATGCAGAGCGTGCCTCGATAAAATACAAGCAGGTGGAGTATATGAACGACCATCTTGGCGAGGAGTATGACGGCGTGATATCGGGAGTGACCGAGTGGGGGCTGTATGTCGAAATCAATGACAACAAGTGCGAGGGACTTGTGCCTGTGCGCGACCTTGCCGACGATTTCTATGACCTCGACGAGAAAAATTATTGCCTTGTGGGGCGCCGCAACAACCACCGCTACCGTCTGGGCGACAATATCAGGGTGAAAGTGGCCCGTGCGAACCTCGACAAAAAGCAGCTCGATTTTGCCATTGTCGACCCGAATGCATCGAAACGCGGCGAGGACTCCATGGGCAAGACCGTGACAGTGGAGCAGGCGCTTGCCGCCACTTCGGCAAAGAAAAAAGCCTCGCAGCACCGTGGCGGACGCCGCAAAGGAAAGAAATAGACGGCGATGCAGCCGATGCGTGTGCGGTTAGCGGCGATGCCGCCGGCCAAGCACTCTCTTATGCCATATTGAAATAATACACGACCAACAATTAGAAAAATATATACCTGTCATGAATATAGCAGTAGTAGGAACCGGATATGTCGGACTCGTTTCGGGCACATGTTTCGCCGAGATGGGAGTGAATGTAACATGCGTTGATATAGACACCAACAAGATAGAGCGGCTGAAGGCCGGTGAGATACCCATCTATGAGCCGGGTCTCGACGAGATGGTGTCGCGCAACATCAAGGAGGGACGCCTGAAATTCAGCACGTCGCTCGCGGAGTGTCTCGACGATGTGGACATAGTGTTCAGCGCTGTCGGCACACCACCCGACGAAGATGGTTCGGCCGACCTGCAGTATGTGCTCAATGTGGCGCGTGAATTCGGCAGGAATATAAAGAAATATACGATACTCGTCACCAAGTCGACCGTGCCGGTTGGCACTGCGGCCAAGGTCAGGAAAGCTATCGAAGAGGAGCTTGCAGGCCGTGGCGAGGCTATCGAATTTGATGTAGCCTCAAATCCGGAGTTTCTCAAGGAGGGCGCGGCAATCAAGGATTTCATGAGTCCGGACCGCGTGGTGATAGGTGTCGACTCGGAGCGAGCCAAAACGCTTATGGGCAGACTCTACCGCCCGTTTATGCTCACCAACAACCGTATGATATTCACCGACATACCGTCGGCCGAGATGATAAAATACGCGGCCAACTCGATGCTTGCGACGCGCATATCGTTTATGAACGATATCGCCAATCTCTGCGAAATAGTCGGCGCCGACGTCAATATGGTGCGCAAGGGTATAGGCGCCGATGTGCGTATCGGCTCGAAGTTCCTTTATCCGGGATGCGGCTACGGCGGATCATGTTTCCCCAAAGATGTCAAGGCACTTATAAAGACAGCCGAGCGCAACGGCTATGACATGCAGGTGCTCAAGGCGGTCGAAGCCGTCAACGAGCGTCAGAAAGGCATACTCTACGAAAAACTTGTCAGAGAACTGGGCGGCGAGGAAGCACTCAAGGGAAAGCGTATAGCGCTCTGGGGGCTTGCGTTCAAGCCCGAGACCGACGACATGCGCGAGGCGACGGCTCTCGTGCTGATCGACAAACTCGTGTCGGCCGGCGCCGAAGTGGTGGTGTTTGACCCGATAGCCATGGATGAGTGCCGCCGTCGTGTAGGTGACAAAGTGATCTATGCAAAAGATATGTATGACGCCGTGCTTGATGCCGACGCGTTGCTTCTGCTGACGGAGTGGAAGCAGTTCCGATTGCCGTCGTGGGGTGTCGTGAAGCATGCGATGCGCACGCCGATAGTGCTTGACGGACGCAATATATATGACCCCGCGGAGCTTGCGCAGCAGGGATTTACGTATCATTGCATAGGCCGTTGAGCGCATTGCATCCATATATCTACCGCAATGCCGAAAATAGGGATTTGTGTAAAAAATCTGACCAGCGGCGGGGCTGAGAAGCAGGCCGTTATGCTGGCTAACGCTCTTGCGGAGCGCCATCAGGTCAGTTTTATAATACTCAACGGCGAGAAGATACACCGCAAGTATCTAGACATGCTTTCGCCGGGAGTGGAAATAGTGAAGTTTGAGGGCGAGAGAAAAGAGCGCCTGAAGCAATACCGCCGGTGGGTGCTCGACGAGAAGCCCGCCCTGATATTCTCATATCTTACGGCGGCCAACTATTACAGCGTCAGAGCCGCGCGCGGCACTGCCACGAAAGTGGTGACCGGTCTGCGCAATTCGCGGCTTCCGCTGTCGAAGCATATCGCCGATGCGCTGCTCAACCGCACCGGAGCCGTGATGTCGGTGTGCAACTGCGAGTCAGGCAGGCGCCATTTTGCGTCAAAAGGCTTCAAGGGGAGCAAAATAGAGGTGATACCCAACTGTTTTGACCCGATTGACAGCTACAGAGACCGCGAGACTTCCGACACGGTAAATGTCATAACCGTGGGGCGTTTCGTGGCTCAGAAAGATTACCGCACTGCAATCAGGGCTGTGGCCGAGGCCTCGCGCCGTTGTCCGCAGCTGAGGTTTACCGTCATAGGCTACGGCGAGCTTGAGGAGCAGGTGCGCGGATGGCTCAGGGAAGAGGGTATAGAGGAGATAACCCGCATACTGATAAACTCCGACCGTATAGCCGACGAGCTGCGGCAGGCCGACATATATCTGTCGACATCGCTGTTTGAGGGTATCAGCAACTCCATCATGGAGGGTATGAATGCCGATATGCCTGTAGTGGCGACCTCGGTCGGCGACAACGATGTGCTTGTGAAGTCAGGCGTAAACGGCTATATCACAGCCACCGGAGACTACATGGCCATAGCCGGTCATCTTGCAGAGCTTGCTGCCGACGGCGACAAGCGGCGGGAGATGGGATGCCGGAGCAAGGAGCTTCTTGAAGCCAATTTCACAAAAGAGCTTTTTGCGGAGCGTTACAATAATCTGATAACAAAAATACTCGGCCGATGAAGATAGTAGTGACAGGCACCCGTGGCATTCCCGACATATCGGGAGGGGTTGAGACGCATTGCGAGAACCTGTATCCGCGCATAGCGGCCATGGGACATGATGTGACGGTGATACGCCGCCGCTGTTATGTAGAGGAAGAAAACAGACGCAAGGAATACAAGGGTGTGAAGCTGGTCGACCTTTACACGCCGAAGAAAAAGAGTTTCGAGGCGATAATACATACGTTTCTTGCCGTCATCAAGGCGCGGCGAATGAAAGCCGACGTGCTGCACGTGCATGCCATCGGACCGTCAATCATGGTGCCGCTGGCGCGTCTGCTGGGCATGAAGGTGGTGATGACAAACCACGGTCCGGACTATGACCGCGGCAAGTGGGGTCGCATGGCGAAACTGGTGCTAAAGACAGGCGAACGGTGGGGAACGCGTTTTTCCAACCGGGTGATAGTCATATCGACCGTGATAGCCGGCATATTGCGTGACAAATACGGACGCGATGACACCGACCTGATATATAACGGAGTGAACCGTCCGGCAACGCCGGAGTCAGACGCTTATATAAAATCGCTCGGTCTTGAGCCCGGCAAATATATAGTGACTATAGGCCGCTTTGTCAAGGAGAAAGGTTTTCATGACCTTATCGCGGCATACAGAAAGTTAAATCTCAAGGATATAAAGCTTGCGATAGCCGGCGACAGCGATCACCCCGACCAATACAGCGAGGAGCTGAAGCGCATGGGGCGTGAGGCGGGAGTGGTGTTCACCGGATTTATAAAGGGTGACAAGCTCAACCAGCTTGGGCACAATGCGGCGCTGTTTGTGCTTCCGTCATATCACGAGGGGCTTCCGATCGCACTGCTCGAGGCTATGAGCGAGGAGCTTGACGTGGTGGTGAGCGATATTCCGGCCAACAGGATAAAGGAGCTGGAGCCCGACGATTTCTTCCCTGTCGGAGATGTCGACGCGCTTGCCGCGAAGATAAAGGAGAAACTTGAGCGGGGAGCCACTCCGCGCTGTTATGATCTGACGAACTATAACTGGGATCGCATCGCCGAGGCTACCGTCAAGGTGTATGAAAAGGCGCTTGGCGGCGGGAAATGACCGTGTGTCAACCGTATGGGCTGACCGATTGTTATATATGCACATAAAACAAGTTGTAAAAATTACAGAGCAATGAAGATATTGGTAACCGGAGCGGCCGGATTTATCGGTTCGCGTCTCATGATGCTGCTTGCCGAAAGAGGCGACAGCGTGGTAGGCATAGACAACATAAACGACTATTATGATGTCAGACTGAAGTATGGACGCTTGCGCAGCGCCGGATTCGAGATAGGAGCTGATGGCGTGAAGTGGGGCGAGGAGCTCCGCAGCAGTCTCTACGGCGACTGCCGGTTTGTCAGACTGTCGATTGACGACAAGCACGGACTTGACTCGCTTTTTGCCAAGGAAGGATTTGACAAGGTGGTCAATCTTGCGGCTCAGGCCGGCGTGAGGTATTCGATAACAAATCCGTATGCCTACCTGCAGAGCAATCTTGTCGGTTTTCTCAATATACTTGAGGCGTGCCGCAATTTCAAGGTGGGATATCTTGTCTATGCCTCGTCGTCGTCGGTCTACGGCACGAATGAGAAAGTGCCTTACTCGGAGGATGACAAGGTAGACTCGCCCGTGAGCCTGTATGCCGCCACCAAGAAGTCAAACGAGCTTATGGCGCATGCCTACAGCAAGCTGTATGGCATAAAGGTGACAGGGTTGCGCTATTTCACGGTGTACGGACCGTGGGGACGTCCGGACATGTCGCCGATGCTCTTTGCGACAGCGATTGAGAAGGGTGAACCCATCAAGGTGTTCAACAACGGTGACATGATACGTGATTTCACCTATATCGACGATATCGTCGAGGGAACTATCAAGGTAATCGACACCCCGCCGGCCGAAGAGGAGGGGAAGGCAAGCGCGCGCGTCTACAATATCGGCTGCTCGCACCCTGTGAAACTTATGGATTTTATTTCCGAGATAGAGCAGGCTATGGGACATGAGGCCAATAAAGAGTTTCTGCCGATGCAGCCGGGCGATGTGTATCAGACCAACGCCGATACGAGCCGTCTCGAAACTGAAATCGGTTATCATCCGTGTCACACGCTTCACGAAGGCATCGGAAAATTCGTTGAATGGTATCGCTCGGCTGATAATCCTCTCCGAGAGAACCAATGATGTGTAAAATTGTTATAAAGGCAGGCAGGGGTCAGTGCTCCCATGAGGGATGAACAGGGGGTACACCTGCATGTCAGGCACGGAGGGATTGTGCCGTGGTCCGGTATGATGTCCGGTTCGTGCCATAATAATTTTCAACGTTTCAACTGTTTACTGTTTTGGAAAGGAAGCATCGGAGCATAGGGAAGAAGATATGGAAAGCGGCATGGCTGACACTGGTGTCGGTGCTGCTTTTCGTTTTAGTGTTGGTTACGGCGCTTTATATACCTGTGGTGCAGGATTTTCTGGTGCCGCGGGTGCTTGCCTTGATCAACGGTGATGATATGTCGGTATCGGTCGACCGCTTTCGTCTGAGTTTTCCGCTTGATGTCGATGTCAGGGGGCTTGAGGTGATGCAGAAGGGCGATACGATGCTTATGGCCGGCGACGCTCATGTCAGTGTCAAGGTGTTGCCGCTGCTTAGTGGCAATGTGAAGGCAGGCAGTATCGACCTGAAAGATATATATTATAAATCGGGGACTCCGGATTCGGCGAGTTATATACGTGCGCGTGTGAGCGCCGCCAAGCTCATCAATGCCGGCACCGGACTCAAAAATCAGGTTGTCGAGGTTGACAATCTGAGTCTGTCGGGGGGTAATATAAAGATTGCACTGAGAAATGACAGCACACCGCCGTCGCCCGAGTCGGCGCCGGTCAGCTGGCGTATTGTCGGAAAGAAAATTACTCTCGGCGACATCGGTTTTGAAATGAACATGGCGGATACGGGCGACAGCGTAGGTGCCCGTCTCGATAATTTCACGCTTGTGAACGGAGTCGTTGACCTGGGCGCCCATACGGTTGGAGTCGAGGATGTGGTGCTCGACGGAATCGACGGGCGCTATATAACCGGCAACGCCACGGCTGCTGATGTGCGTCAGCCGGCGGTTGCCGACACTGTGGCAAAAACCGACACTGTGCCGTGGAGCATACAGGTGGGACATCTGCTGCTTGACAACGGCAAGGGGCTGTATGCCTCAGCCGGGGTGAAGCCTCAGCCGGGTCTCGACATGCAATATATCGATGTGAGCAGTCTCACCGTTGAGGTAGACTCGTTTTATACGCGCGGCGCCGATATGCGTGTGCCGCTGAAGAAACTCACGGCAGTGGAGCGCTCCGGACTCAAACTCTATGGCAACGGTGTTTTCTCCATGAATTCTTCGGCTATTGAGGCTAAGGATTTCAGACTGCGCACGCTTGCGTCGGAATTTGATTTTGATGCCACCTACGGAATGTCGTCGGCCGATGCTCCGCTGTCGGTGGCGCTCAAGGCGCAGATTGACCCGGTGGATGTGGAGACGGCGTTTCCGTCGGCAGCACAGACGATAGAGATGCTTCCGCGTCACCGCAAACTTGCAGTTGAGGTGGATGCTTCGGGCACGCTGTCAAATCTCAGGATAGCCGGCGCCGAGGTGTCGATGCGCAATTATTTCGATGTTAAGATAGCGGGAGCCGTGAAGGATATCACGGATTTCAACCGCGCTTCGGGGCATGTCGATATCGACGGCGATTTCGATGATATCAATTTCATGAAACCGACACTGATGGATGCCAAGCTCGGCAAAACCACGCATCTGCCGCCGCTCAGGCTTGACGGCAGCGCCGATATGGCCGGCGGCGTAATAGACGGAACGATAAAGGCATTCACGCAGGGTGGTGAGCTTGCTCTCGACGGCAAGTGGAATTCGCGTGCCGAAGGATATGAAATCAATCTTGACGCGGATAAATTTCCCGTGGGCACATTCCTTCCCGGCATGGGTATAGGGAATGTCACAGCCAAGGTAGATGCCCGCGGCCGCGGATTTGACCCGATGAGCCGCACCACGAGCATGTATGCCGCTGTCGATGCTATCGATGTGGGTTACCGCGGATATTCGATACATGACCTGAAAGTGGTGGCTGACCTGGGTGACGGCAACGCCGACCTGAGTGTCACGTCGTCAAACGGAGTGATCGACGGCAATCTGAGTGCGTCGGGTAATCTTTCCGGCAAGAGTTACGACTGGTCGATGACCGGCGATTTCCGCAAGATTGACCTCTATGCGCTTGGTGTGACCGACACGCTGTCGGAGGTGGCGGCATCGGTCGACGGCACGGTGAGGATGACACCGTCGAGCCATGATATAGATGCGGAGCTGGAGATACACAGTGTCGACGCCCGCCTCGGCGACACGCATCTGGCCGCGAAGGATTTCAATATCGACTTCTCCGGCAGCGACAGCATGTCTGTGGCTCATGTCGAGAACCAGGATCTGAAAATAAAGTTCATGTCGCCGATGACAATCGACAGTGTGGCATCGCGCTTCTCGTCGGCTATGGCTCTTGTCGGGCCGATGGTCGATACGCGCGATATCGATGTCGAGGAGCTGCAGCGGCGTCTGCCGGCGTTCAATCTCGAAATCGATGCGGGAGAGCGCAACGCTGTGCATGATTATCTTGCCTCGACGGGAACGACATTCAGCCGGGTGCGTCTGGCTGCTGACAATGACAGCATCATACGCATCACGGCGTCGGTCGACACGCTTGTGAGCGGGAGCACGCGTTTTGACCGCATAGATTTCAACGCCCTGCAGGAGGGCAACCGTCTGAACTATGAGATTACGGTTGACAACAAGCCGGGCACGATGGATGACTTCGCGCATATAGCGGGAAAGGGATATATCGGCGGCAACAAGGTGATGATGGCCGTGAGCCAGCGCAATATCAAGGATGACACTGGATATCGTATAGGCGCCCTGATAGAGCTGTCAGACTCGACACTCAGGCTGCGTCTCGACCCGACCGACCCGATTATCGGATACAAGCAGTGGACGGTCAACGACGACAACTTCATCAGTGTCAATACGCGCACGTATCATCTCGACGCAAATCTGCTGATGGAGAACAATGACAGCCGTCTGCACATATATACGGAGCATGATTCGATTGATGACGGCGGTCAGGAGAGGATAAATGTGGATATCGACAAGATACAGATCGCAGACTGGCTTTCGCTCAGTCCGTATGCACCGCCGATGACCGGCGCGCTGTCGGCCGACATGAGTTTCGCCATGGCGCCCGGCACTCTCAACGGCACGGGCACGGTGACGCTTGCCGACTTCACTTACGGGAAGAAACGAGTGGGTACACTCGGACTCGATGTCGATGTCACCACGTCGCGGTCAGGCGCAATCAATGCCGTCACCGGGCTGAAAGTCGACGGCCGCGAGGTGATGAGGGCATCGGGAGCGCTCAATGACACTACGCTAAGCGACCCGATGCGTCTGGACTTCGCGCTGACACGTCTGCCGCTTGATATCGCCAATCCGTTTGTTGGCGGAGCTGCCACACTCGACGGCTATCTGAGCGGCGACATGGTGGTGACGGGGAGTATGTCGGCACCGTTGTTTGACGGCTATCTCGACTTTGACTCGGCTACGGTGAAGGCAGCCATGATTGGCACGACATTCCGTTTCAGCGAGGAGAAGATACCTGTCGACTCAAATGTGATACGTTTTGACCGGTATTCAATCTACGGAGTCAATGACAATCCGCTTGAAATCACCGGCACGGTCGATATGCGGTCGCTGTCGAATATCGCTCTTGACCTCGGGCTCAAAGCCGACAACATGCAGGTGGTCGGCAATGACAAACGCCGCGGAAGCGATCTCTACGGCAAAGCGTTTATCTCGGTCGACGCCCAGGCCAAGGGTGACATGCATCTGATAAACGCCCGTGCCAATGTCGCTGTGAAGGAGGGCACCAATGTCACTTACGTAATGCCCGAGGCGAGCTCGCAGCTGTCGTCACAGAGCACCGGCGACATGGTGAGGTTTGTGAATTTCGCCGACACTACGGCGGTTGCGACGGCCGATACGGTAGCGTCGCCCGGCATGATGCTCAATCTGACGGCAATACTCAATGTTGAGGAGGGCTCGGTGATAGGCGTCGACCTGTCGTCGAACGGTCAGGACCGTGTGCAGCTTCAGTCAAACGGCGTGCTTGACTTCTCGATGAATCCGCTGGGCGATACGCGCACTACCGGACGCCTTAACATAACAGGCGGATTTGTGAGATATACACCTCCGCTGATGTCGGAAAAGCTGTTTGATTTCCAGGAAGGAAGCTATGTGGCATTTAACGGCGACATGGCCAATCCGCAGCTTCACGTGACGGCCATAGATGTAATCAAGGCCAATGTGACGCAGGACGGACAGAACTCGCGCCTGGTGAATTTCGATGTTATATTGCGTGTCAACGGCACACTCAATGAGATGGATGTGGCGTTTGACCTCGAGACCGACGAGGATATCACGGTGCGCAACGAGCTTCAGTCGATGTCGCCCGAGCAGCGTGCAAACCAGGCGATGAACCTTCTTCTCTACAACATGTACACCGGACCGGGCACGAAGGGCAATGCCAATATTTCGGGCAATCCGCTTTACAGTTTCCTGTCGTCGCAACTCAACACCTGGATGGCGAATAATGTGAAGGGAGTGGACATATCGTTTGGCATTGACCAGTATGAGCGCACGCTCGACGGGGCGTCGTCGACGACCACGAGCTACAGCTACAAGGTGTCGAAGAGTTTTCTTGACGACCGCTTCAAGGTGGTGGTTGGCGGAAACTACAGCACTGACGCCGATGCCAACGAAAATCTTTCGCAAAACCTGGTCAATGATATATCGTTCGAGTATCTGCTCAACAAGTCGGGCACGATGTATGTGCGTCTGTTCAGACATACGGGCTACGAGAGCATACTCGAGGGAGAGGTGACGCAGACGGGCGTGGGCTTCGTGTACAAGCGCAAGCTGCGCACGCTCCGCAACCTGTTTCGCAAGAGCCGCGCGCAGGCAACCGCACTTCCGCAGGAGGGCGCGGTGAGAATGGCCGGCGACATATTGCGCAAGCTGATGGCAAAGCCGCAGGAGCAGACTCCGGCCAATGAAAAAAACATTGACAGACAACCCGTAATTGTAAAGGAAGATGAGAAGAATCAGAACTAAACTTATATTGCTTTCAATCGCCGCACTGACGCTGACTCTGAGCGTGGGCTGCTCCACGACGCGCCGTCTGGAGGATGGTGAGATACTTTACAACGGACTGAAGGGGGTGACTTACGGAAATCCGGAGGCTGATGCGCTGCCCGACGGTCTGCGCGACAATATCAAGGATGCGGTCAATGCTCCCGCCAACAAAAAGACTCTGATGTTTTTTCCGCTGGGTCTGTGGGTCTACAACAATATGGGGAGCCATGAGTCGGGACTGAAGAAATGGTTTTACAACAAGTTTGCCCAGGAACCGATAGTCGTGTCGGAGGTGAGGCCCGAGGTGCGCACCAAGATGATTGACGAGATACTTGACAATAACGGATATTTCAGGGGCAGCAGCAGCTATGAGCTTGTGTCGGGCAAGAACAAGCGCAAGGCAAAGATTGCATATAATGTCAATGCCGGCAAGCCTTATCTGCTCGACTCGATAGAGCTGCTGCCTGACACATGTCATCTGAGTCATGCGATTGACTCGCTGGCTCGCCGGGAGCCTTATCTGCGCAGCGGCGCGCGTTATTGCACCGACTCGCTGCAGGCGGTGAGGACGCGTATCACCAACTCGTTGCGCAACCGCGGGTATTATTATTTCAAGCCTGAGTTCATAGAATATCTTGCCGACTCGCTGCAGAAGCCCGGAAACATAGCTCTGCGCATGACGCTGGCGCCGAAAGTGCCTCTGCTTGCGCGGCAGCGGTTCCGCACGGGAAATGTGACTATGTATGTGTTCCGTAACGGAGGCGGCGGCGAGGCTGACACGGTTGAGATGGACCGCGGCACACTGATACAGATGATGCCGTCGAAGTTTCGCCGCAATCTGATGGACGAATGTGTGACATTCGGCCGCGGGAAGGTTTTTTCGGTGCGTGACATGGACCGCACGCAGAGTTATCTGGCTCGTCTGGGCATATTCAATGCGATCTCGATCACGGCGCTGCCGGATACGCTTGCGGTTGATCCGACGCTTGATGTGGCGATATCGTGTACGTTTGACATGCCGCTGGAGACGTCGATAGAGGCCAATGTATCGTCGAAGTCGAATTCGTATCTTGGCCCGGGTGTGACGCTGGGGATGACAAACCGCAACATGTTTGGGGGCGGAGAGCAGCTGAGTGTCAATCTTACGGGGTCGTATGAGTGGCAGACGGGGCACGGAAGTTCGTCGGTGTTCAATTCGTATGAGGTTGGACTCACGGGGGCGCTGTCGTTTCCGCGTTTTATAGCGCCGAAGTTCATACCTCGCAGGAAGTATTCGTCGAACTGGACGCGGGTGTCGCTCAACGCCGATCTTCTCAACCGTCCGCATTATTTCAAGATGGCGCAGTTTAACGCGTCGTTCGGCTACGACTGGATGTCGTCGCGATTTGTCAACAACAATCTGACGGTGTTCAAGCTGACATATACCAATCTGCTGCACACTACGGCTGATTTCGATTCAATCACGGCGGCCAATCCTGCGATAGCGCTGTCGTTCAGGTCGCAGTTCATTCCGCAGATGTCGTATACGTATGCTTACGACCGGACATTCCGCCGTGACAACACGGTGAGGTATAATGTGTCGGTGACTGAGGCGGGCAATCTTTTCTGGGCTATATATGAGGCTTGCGGGAAGAAGGGTGAGAAGAAATTGTTTCACACGCCGTTCTCCCAGTTTATAAAAGGGACGGCGCAGGTGGTTTACGGCCGGCGGCTTGTCGGCGATCAGTGGCTCTGGACGCGCGCGGCTGTCGGGGCAGCGCATGCCTACGGCAATGCGTCGCAGGTGCCGTATACTGAACAGTTTTATTGCGGAGGAGCTAACTCGGTGAGGGCGTTTACGGTGCGTTCGATAGGTCCGGGCAGTTACCGTCCGCCAAAGAGCGATATAAACGGGTATTTCGATCAGACGGGTACGTTTAAATTTGAGTTTAATGTCGAATACCGTTTTCCGATATTCGGTCCGTTGCACGGGGCGCTGTTTTTCGATTTGGGTAATGTGTGGCTTCTTAAGAAGGATCCGCAGCGTCCGGGTGGAGAACTTCAGGGGTCGAAGTTTTTCAAGGAGCTTGCGACGGGTACGGGCGTAGGGCTTCGTCTTGATATCTCGATGCTTGTAATCAGAGGTGACCTCGGCATCGGTATCCATGCCCCGTATGATACGGGGAAACACGGCTACTACAACATGGAGTCGTTCGGCAAGTCGCTGGCCTTCCACCTGGCGATAGGCTATCCGTTCTGATGGGATGGCCGGGATCTGCGGCGCTCCGGTTAATTACGGCTCGAGCCTGCGGCTTTCCGATGTATCCACGGGGGCGAGACGCCCCCGTCCCTGCTTCCGCTAAGGAGTTTGGTTAGGTGGTGTAAATCGGCGTCCTGCGGAAGCCTCCGGGTTGGTGTGGTGACTCGTTCGCACAACGTTTCCTGGTTGGGGGGCAGCGGATTTCCCTGCCATCCACCGGGGAAATCCGCTAATCACTGTTTTGCTTCCGGGACCGCAAGGGGGTCTCGGAGTTTTGTGTAAATAAAAAGCCCTCTGTAATTATTGAATTACAGAGGGCTTGGTGCGCATGAAGGGACTCGAACCCCCACGTCCTGAGACATTAGATCCTAAGTCTAACGCGGCTACCAATTACGCCACATGCGCGTGTTGTGAGGGCAAAGGTAGGGATTTTTTCGGAGATTGCCAAATTTTTTTGGGGATGCTCGGGGATTTTTGGGCGAAGGGAAGGGGGGAGGACCAGTCGGACAGGTCAGACATGTCAGACCAGTCAGACAGATCGGAGGGCTTGGAGAGGTCAGACAGGTCGGAGGGGGGATGGGGTGACCTGTCTGACGGATTGTTGGGGTTGGGATTGGGCTCGGGTTATTTTTTTGTGAGGGTGGTGTGCATTGCTTTTGCTGCTGCACGGCCGTCGCCCATTGCGAGGATTACGGTTGCTCCTCCGCGAACGATGTCACCTCCGGCGTAGGTGCGCGGGAGTGTGGTGAGGAGGGTGTCGTCGACAACGAGTGTGCCGCGGCGGGTGATGTCGAGACCGTCGAATGCGTCGGGAATCAGCGGGTTGGGTGATACGCCAACGCTGACTACCACGACGTCGACGTCGATGTCGATGATGTCGCCGGGGATGGGAACCGGTGAGCGTCGGCCTGAGGCGTCGGGCTCTCCGAGCTGCATCCGCTGCAGGCGCATGGTGCGGACGTGTCCCTTGTCGTCGCCGATGTATTCTATCGGGTTATGGAGTGTGAGGAATTCGACGCCTTCTTCTTTGGCGTGTTTGATTTCTTCGAGTCGGGCGGGCATTTCTTCTTCGCTGCGGCGGTAGACGATTATTGCCCGTGAGGCTCCCATTCGTTTGGCTGTGCGAACGGAGTCCATTGCGGTGTTGCCTCCTCCGATTATGGCTACGGTGGCGCCTTTTGGCACGGGTGTCGCCCATCCGGGTCGTCCGGCTCCCATCAGGTTGATGCGGGTCAGGTATTCGTTGGATGAGAGAATGTTGATGAGGTTTTCGCCGGGTATGCCCATAAATCGCGGGAGTCCGGCTCCTGAAGCTATGAATATGCCGTCGAAGCCGTTTTGGCGCAGGGTGTCGTAGGATAGTGTTTTTCCGACGATGCAGTTTTTGACGAATTTTACGCCCATTTTTTCGAGGGCGTTTATTTCGACGTCGACTACGGCGTTGGGGAGTCGGAATTCGGGGATGCCGTATTTGAGGACGCCTCCGATCTGGTGGAGGGCTTCGTAGACGGTGACGTCGTAGCCGAGTTTAATCATGTCGCCTGCGAACGAGAGTCCGGCGGGGCCGGAGCCGATTACGGCTATGCGCATGCCGTTGGAGGGGAGACATGCGGGGATAGCGTCGTCGCCGGAGTGCTGCATTGCGTCGGCAGCGAAGCGTTCGAGGTAGCCGATTGCGACGGCGGGCTTTTTCATTTTGAGGTAGATGCATCGGGACTCGCACTGTCGTTCCTGTGGACAAACGCGTCCGCAGACGGCGGGGAGTGCGGATGTCTCCTTGAGCACGAGCGCGGCTTCGCGGAAGTTGCCCCGCTGTATGTTTTTGATAAATCCGGGAATGTCAATTCCTACGGGGCATCCGGTGATGCATTGTGGGTCGGGGCAGTCGAGGCATCGGGTGGCTTCGGTGACTGCCTGTGAGGCGTCGAGACCTTGGTTGACTTCTTCATTGCATGTTATGCGGTAGGCGGGGTCGAGTTCGGGCATTTTGGCGCGGGGTATTGCGGTGCGCTCTTTTGCAGATATCTGGTCGCGTAGTTGCTGACGCCATTGTGCGTCGCGTGAGTTGTTGCAATTCATAATTCACAATTCGTAATTCACAATCGGCCTGCGGGGCTTTTTGTGGTTTTGACTTTTTGGGGGCTTTTGTTGTTGTCAGTCGGAGTAGGAGCGGAGTCGCATTATCATTTCGTCGAAGTCGACTTTGTGTGCGTCGAATTCGGGGCCGTCGACGCATACGAATTTCATGACGCCGTCGATTGTCACGCGACATGCTCCGCACATGCCTGTTCCGTCGACCATTATGGTGTTGAGAGATGCGACTGTGGGGATGTCGTATTTTTTTGTGAGGAGGGAAACGAATTTCATCATTACGGCGGGTCCGATTGTGACAACGAGGTCGACATGTTCACGCTGTATTACAGATTCGACGCCGTCGGTTACGAGGCCTTTTTGTCCGTCGGAGCCGTCGTCGGTCATTATGATGAGTTCGTCGGAGTATTCGGCGACCTGTTCGCGTAAGATGATGAGGTCGCGTGTGCGCGCGGCGAGCACGGAGATGACCTTGTTGCCGGCGAGTTTGAGCGCTTTGATTATCGGGAGGAGCGGTGCTACTCCTACGCCACCGCCGCAGCATACGACGGTGCCGAAGTTTTCGATATGAGTGGCGCGTCCGAGAGGTCCGACGACGTCGTGGAGGCAGTCGCCGGGCGACAGGGCGCATATTTTGCGGGTGGAGTCGCCGATTGCCTGTATGACGAGGGTGATTGTGCCGGCCTGAGGGTCGGAGTCGGCGATGGTGAGAGGTATTCGTTCGCCTTTTTCGTCAGCGATGACGATGACGAAGTGTCCGGGTCGGCGTGAGCGTGCAATCATCGGGGCTTCAACGATGAGCTGAACGACGTTTTCCGAGAAATGCTGTTTATGGATAATTTTATTCATCTTGATCAGTTGCTATTGAAATTGTGTGCATGCAAGAAATGTGTCATGTCAGAGGCAAAGGTAAGAAAAATGTGATAAAAATCATAAGAGAGAAACTTTTTGACGCAAAAAAATAATAAAAAATGATAACTTTGCATGCGGTTAGATGAGGAGTCGCTGTCGCGGACCGGCAGGCGACATGAAAATCAGGAGAAAACAATAAATAAAACAGTATACAGACCATGAAGAAAATTTTAAGTGCGATGATGCTTCTGTCGGCGGTGTTTCCGATGTCGGCCGACGATGTAAAGGAAGAGAAGAATGACTCGACGGGAGGCTTTGTGTTCACCGATGTGAAGGTGTTGAAAACTACGCCGGTCAAGGATCAGAACAAGAGCGGCACGTGCTGGTGTTTTGCGGGAACTTCGTTTTTTGAGAACGAGATATTGCGTAAGGGCGGCCCGGAGCTTGACCTTTCGGAGATGTTTACCGTGCGCCAGTGTTATCTTGACAAGGCGGAGAATTATATCAGAATGAACGGTGCGACGAATTTTGCAGCCGGAGGC
>CAMWIJ010000037.1 GCA_947174275.1 uncultured Muribaculaceae bacterium | reverse complement strand
ACGTGGAATTTAGTCTTAAGTTAGTGACATTGCACGGCTCGTGCGTCCGCCAACACTCTGATTATCAGTATAATATTTCGGACGCACGAGCCGTGCGTCCCTACAAGAAGTTTTGCAACGGCTCTGCCACGGCTTCGTTGTTTCTATTAAAATATATATGACAGAAAGTTCTAATCAGTCATGCGGAAAACTATTTCATGGGCATTGGAGATATCGTCCCACGACAGGAAATTACCGTTGTGGGCGACACCGTCTATCTCTATGCTGGCGACATATCTGTTATTTTCCGACAGACCGTCGGCACGTATGGTGAGCGTGTGGCCGTCAGCGCCTGCTTTCACTCTGATTTCAGGATATTGCGGAGCTCCGACGGCAAAAGTATTCGAAGCTGGAGCCACCGGATAAAATCCCATTACCGAAAATATATACCACGCCGACATCTGTCCGCAGTCATCATTGCCGTTGACAACGGGCGAATTCGGATAATTGACGCGGGTGTGATGACGCACAAGCTCCTGCGCCTTCTTCGGCTGTCCGCACCAGTCGTAAAGATAGATGTAGTGGTGACCCGGCTCGTTGTCGTGACGGTAATGCCCCTCCTCGAAGTTGCGGTCGAGCTTCGCGGCGAAAGCCTCGTTCCCTCCCATCAGGTCAATAAGGCCTGGGATGTCGTGCATCGCGCAGAAAAGATATGTCCACTTCGAGCCTTCGGTAAGGCCGGTGCGGTTGTGGTCGTCGAGATCGATCCATTCGCCTGAGTATTTTCGCGGGAGCATGAAACCTTTCTCCCGGTTGTAGATGTTGCGGTAGTTTTTCGACATATCCATAAGCCGCGCATAGTCCTCGTCACGGCCAAGCTCGCGCGCCATCTGCGCCACACACCAGTCATCGTAGGCATATTCGAGCGTGCGCGACACCGATTCGGCGGTGCGGTCGTCGGGGATATATCCGAGCGAGTGGTAATAGCTGGCACCGGCACGGGCCTCATAGGCCGTCCAGCGGTCACGGTCGCCGTAACGGCGCTGCGTGTCGCAGTCAGGGGGCACCATGGCGTCTTTGCGCACAGCCTCGTAGGCAAGCTCCGTGTCATAGTTGCGAATGCCTTTCATGAAGGCGTCGGCGATGACAGCGTCGGCGTGCGTTCCCACCATTATGTTGGTGTAGCCCGGATTGGGCCACATCGGCAGCCACCCGCCCTCATTATACATCTGCAATAACGAAGTGATCCAGTTTCCGGTCAACTCCGGCTCCAGAATAGTCATGAGCGGATGATAGGCACGGAATGTATCCCACAACGAATAGTCGTTGTAACTGATGCCTTCGTGCACCTTGTCGTCAAAAGCGCTGTAATAGTGTCCGTATTCCGAAAACTCGCGCGGAAACAGATAGCAATGATACATCGCCGTATAAAATATGGTCTTTGTGTTGTCGTCGATGCCCGAAGGCTCGATTTTGGCAAGTTTGTCATTCCAGGCGTCGCGCGTCTCGGTCATGACCTCACTGAAAGGTTTCGACCCGATTTCACGCTCGAGATTTTCGCGCGCCTGCTCGACGCTGATGAAAGAGGTGCCGATGCGCGCCTCTACGACCTCCGAGCGGTTGTCAAACGACACTGCCGCGCCCATCCGCGTACCTTTATGGCTCAGTTTTGCAGGATATACCTCATTGTTGTCCCATGTCATCACGCCTTTTATCGGACGGTTGAATTTGATTACGAAAAATCCTTTGAAGTTGGGCAGATCGGGACTTATCTGTGCCGACTGCCTGTCGGGGTTATAACCCCATATCTCATTGTTGACTGTATCTACATGGATATAGCCGTGTATTTTTTCAATGCGGGGACCATAGTCGTTGGCCCAGTCAGCAAGCGCCGGATTGAGATTGATGCCCTGCACTATGATATTCTGCACCTTCTCTTTTTTGGGGAAGGTGAAGCGCATTATGGCTGCACGGCTTGCTGCCGTCATCTCCCCTTTGAGCTGCTTCCCCTGAGGCGTTTTCATCTTGACCGAATAATAATAGGGGGTCGACTTCTCGTCGGCGTGCTCGAATGCAAGGCCGCGCTCTTCGGGCAGGTATTTTATTTCATTTCCTGTCTGAGGCATAAGCGACACATAGCCGTAATCACCCATCCACACCGTGGGCTGGTGCGACGCCATAAATCCGATAATCTCCTTATCCTCGTAGACGTAGGCCATCGAACCCATCTTGTTCTGACGCGTCTGTGGCAGGAAATTTGTCATCATGAACGGACGGCCTACAAACGGCGCTGTGCCACCCTCCCCTTCCCATGCCGTACCTACAAGCGGATTGACATAATCCACGGCACTCTTTTTCCCGGCATGCACGGCTACTGTCGCCGCAAGAAGCAGTAATGTTGTGAATAACTTTTTCATTTGCTGTAAGTTGTCATGCAGTTATCGTAAAAAATCTTTCCGTCGCGCACCGCGTGGGCTGTGAAACGGTTGTCGCCCTCTGCCCAGGGTATGTTGTCCCACGTATAGACGTGAGCCTGCGGATTGCCGTCGGGATAATATCTGACACCGTTGTGTATCAGGTAGACGCCGTCGCAGTTGGTGTAGACTTTCATCTGACGGGCATCCCCTTCCCTGTGGTCATACCGCTTGGAGGCGATGTGCACCATCGGCTCGTCATTCCAGTTTGCCTTATAGAAATAGAAGGCGTCTTTGGGAGTGGAGCGGTCGTAGGTCACAAGACCTTTGTCGTTCATGCCGTGGGTGTCGCCCTCGGTGCGCCCGGCGCTGGCGAAGTCAAACATATTCCAGACGAAAGTGCCCCACACGAAATCGCGCTTGTCGATTTCGCGGTAGTTTATTTCATGCACGGTAGCCTGCCACTCCTCGGGATGCCACTCACCGCCCGGCTCGGGATGTTCGGTAAGGAAACCGTGGTGGCGTATGCTCGCTCCGGCGCCATACTCGCTGATGGCAAGCGGCTGCTTTTCAGGCCGGTATTTCCAGTCGATGGCATACTGCATCGTGGCCGGATCGGCCCAATACCAGCCCGGATATGTGTTGTAGGCCATAATGTCGGGAATATCGTTGAGCGGCGAATTATCACTGTTGGATGCAGCAGTGGTGTATCGGCCGGCGTCCTCGGCGTGGGCGATGTCATTGAGTTCGCTTACAAGAGCCACGGGCTCTCCGCCGAGCTCATTGAAAAGGCTCCAGCAGAATATCGAGGGATGATTGTAGTTCTGGCGTATAAGTTCGATGAGCTGGCTCTTGGTGGTGGCGGCAAACTCCTCGTTGTCGGGAGCCTGCTCCACAAAGGGGATTTCCGCCCACACGAGCATACCCTCGCGGTCGCAGAGGTCATAGAAATATTCGGAGTGGGGGTAGTGGGCGAGGCGGATGCCGTTGGCGCCTATCTCCTTTATAAGCTCCATATCCTCACGATGGTCGGCCTCGGAGATGGCCCAGCCTTTGCCGGGACGGTCCTGATGGCGGTTGACTCCGCGTATATTGTTGGGACGGCCGTTGAGACTCAGTCCCTTGCCATGGTCGACAGTGACAGTGCGGAAACCCACCGTCTGCGTCACTTCGTCAATTATACGGTCGCCGTCGGCCAAAGCCACGGTAAGCGTATAAAGCGCCGGCGAACGGCGTCCGTCCCACAACAACGGATTTGCCACTCCGATTGTGTCGGCAATGGCCGTAAAACCATTATGCATAATCTTGCCGCGTGACAACGAGCGGGCCACAACATTGCCGTCGGCATCAGCAAGTTCGGTAGATAGCGAAAGTTTTTCGAGCTGTTTTTCCGAAAAACCGTCGACAAGCACCTTTACCGCGGCCCGCGCTGCCTTTTCAGTGGCCTCAAGCTGCTCGAAGTACACGCCCGGCGAGGCGTAATCCATCGGGGTGATGTTGACTTTCGGCAGCACAAGCAGACTCACGGGACGGTAAATGCCGCCGAACATGGTGAAATCGGCGTTAATCGGCGCTATGGTCATATCCTTGCGGTTGTCGACCGTTACCTCCATGACATTCCCCTTGGGGCGGAGGAGGTCGGTGAGTTCGTAACAGAACGCGGTGAAGCCACCCTTGTGGTGTCCGAGCTCCACGCCGTTGAGTGTGACGCCGGCCTGAAAACCTGCCGCCTCAAAACGTATGAACACACGTTCGCCGCCGGCCGCCTCGGGAGCGTCAAACACTTTGGTGTAGACAGCCTCACCTCTATAATATCGGGGGTCGGTGCCGTCTGACGCATTATAGCAATGTGGCAGTGTCACTTCCGACACGTCGCCGGGATCAGAGATTTTGTAGAACGACCACCCGTCGTTGAACGGCAACACACGACGTGCGGCCGTGGCCGCCACTGTCATCTGCACCAACGCGAGCGCTATCAGCAGGAATTTCTTTTTCATGGCATTCAAAGTTAGGTATTGTTTTTCACAAATGTCGGGATTATTATGTTAAAATTCCGACACACCCCGCTTAATAAATATAATATTTAGCTTAATTTTATAGCACGAAAGCGCCCCTGAAGCCGCCTTTCTACTATTTTTATATTTTTTGAGCCGATTAAAATAACAGACATTATTAATTTTGAGCAATCCTTAACGCCCATGAAAAAGTATCTGCTTTCCATACTGTTTTGTCTGATTGCACTGTGTGTCGCCGCACAGGAGCCGTCACATCATTTCTATTTCAGAAATATCAACAAGGAGAACGGACTGTCGCAGACCGACATCAAGGCAATAGCGCAGACGCCCGACGGCTTCATGTGGTTCGGCACACGCAACAAACTCAACCGCTACGACGGACGCACGATAAAAGTGTTTGACTGTCATGACACGGGCAAAAACATTCGCAACAACAATATCAGCGCCCTGCACAGCCGGGAGGACAACACACTCTACGTCGGCACCGATATCGGAGTATTCATCCTCGACCCGAAATTCGAGCGGTTCAGCTACATCGACAGTGCCGCCGACGACGGCGTGAAGATGACCAACTGGGTGTCAGACATAAAGGCCGACAACGACGGCAACATCTGGATGGTGCTCCCCAACCAGGGAGTGTTCTGCCTGCGCGTCGACGGCGCGCTCAAGCACTACAGTTTCGGTTCGGTCGACGAGCCCGACAACGGCAGCGCCGAAAGCATCTGCATCGACAAAAGCGACAAAGTGTGGATCGGCACAAACGGAAACGGCATATACCGCTATGACGGCAACACCGACAGCTTCGAGCAATATCTTGGCGACAGCGACGGCAACACCCTCAAAGGCGACAATATCTACTGCATGGCCGACATAGACAGCGATATAGTCATCGGCAGCCACACCGGACGCCTGCGCCGCTTCAACAAGCGCCGCAACTCGGTCACCGACTTCAACACTCCGCAGATACACTACAAAATCATACGCGACGTCAAAAGTTTCGACGACAAGATATGGGTGGGCACACAGGCCGGAGTTTTCATCATCGACACCAAAACAGGCGACGTGACTCAGATATATTCCGACCCGATGAACAGCGCCACTCTCTCCGACAACCAGATAGGCAAGATATTCCGCGACAACGAGAAAGGCATCTGGATAGGCACAAACCTCGGCGGCATCAACTATCTCTCGCCATTCCACTCCAACTTCATCAGATATGTGCCCGTGACAGGCAACTCCATCTCCAGCAAACGCGTGCGCGACATCGCCGAGTCGCCCGACGGCAAGATATGGCTTGCCACTGAGGACGCCGGCGTCAGCATACTCGACCCATCCACCGGTTTGTTTGACAACAACAGCACCTCCACCGGTGGGCTGCGTCTCCACGACGACAAGACTCTCACTCTGCTCAGTCGCGGCAACGAGATGTGGGTAGGATATTTCAAAAACGGCATCGACATCATCAACTGCGCCACACGACAGGTGCGCCACCGCTCCGCAGCCGACCTGGGCATCAACGAGGAGAGTATCTACGCTCTCTGTCAGGACAGTAACGACAACGTGTGGCTCGGCAACGGATGGAGCATCTACAAGTCGGCCGACGGCGCCGTGCCCATGACCCACATGCCCGAGTTCGGGCTCAACTACAACTTCGATATCATGGAAGACTCCAACCATGACATCTGGGTCATAACGATGGGCAACGGCGTGTATCGCCACACACCGTCGACAGGCGAGATACGGCATTACACCCACGACGAGGATAACCCCGCGTCGCTCAGTTCCAACTCCGTGAGCAATGTCATCGAGACCTCACGCGGACAACTGTGGTTTTCAACCGACCGCGGCGGCATCTGCGTGTTCAACCCCAAAGACGAGACTTTCAGGTCATTCAGCCTTGCCGAAGGGCTTCCCGACGACACCGCCTACAAGATGCTTGAGGACAAGAACGGCTATCTGTGGTTCGGCACCAACAACGGCCTTGTCAGATTTAACCCGGCCGACGGCACACACACCGTCTACAACACCGGAAACGGACTGCCATCCAACCAGTTCAGCTACAAAGGGGCGCTCAAGGCGTCAAACGGACGTTTCTACTTCGGCTGCTCGGAAGGTCTCGTGTCATTCGACCCCGACAATATAAGCACCAACGGCGTGACTCCGCCGGTCTACATCACCGGACTCATCATCAACAACGAGGAGATATCGCCCAACGATCCCGGCTCGCCTCTGCAGCAGTCGGTGACAGGCACGACTCATATCACCCTGCCGTGCACGCAAAATATCATAGCGTTTGAATTTGCCGCGCTGTCATATATCGACGCGGCATCCAACCGCTACGCCTACCGCATGGACAACGTCAACGCCGACTGGGTCTACACCACCGACAACAAGTCGATGACCTACGCCAATCTGCCTCCCGGCGACTATACATTCCATGTCAAAGGCTCCAACTCCGACGGAGTGTGGGGCGAAGGGGAGCAGACCCTGTCGATCACCATACTTCCGCCGTGGTATCTGAGCAGTCTCGCCATCATCGTATATGTCGTGATAGCCGCATCGTTGCTTTTCGCCGCGTTCATGCTGTGGCGCCGCCGCATGCGCCGCAAGGCTCTTGACAAGGAACGCCAGTTCACCGACGAGAAAGAGAAAGAAATCTACCGCTCGAAACTCGACCTCTATGTCAAAATAGCCCACGAGATACGCACCCCCGTCACCCTCATCAACGGACCGCTCGAGTCGCTTCTCGACATGAATATCGGCGACCCCGAGATATCGCGCAGCCTCCGCACGATGCAACGCAGCACCAACGAACTGATGACCATTACCAACCAGCTTCTCGACTTCCGCAAAATCGACAGCAACCGCATGAAACTGTCGCTCGGAAGTGTGGAGATAACCTCTATTCTAAAGGAGAAAATCAACGAATTCCAGCCGCTCATGCAGAGCAAAGGCATCTCAACGGATGTCAGGATGCCGCAGCAGGGCTGCCGCGTCGAGGGCGACCGCAACGGCATAATCAAGGTCATCAACAATCTGCTGTCAAACGCCGTGCGCTACGGCCACGCGCATATCGCCATCGACATGCACACCGACGACGGCTGCATGATATTGCGCACGTTAAATGACGGCGACGTTATACCCGCCGAATATCAGGACAAAATCTTCGATCCCTTCTACCAGATGGAGAAGAACGCCAACGCCGACTCATCGACAGGCATCGGCCTCAACCTGGCGCGCTCACTCGCCGAACTGATGGGCGGCACACTCACCTACAGCATCACCGACAATCTCAACTGCTTCACCCTGCGCCTGCGCCTGTGCGACGACAGCGCCACGCCCGTAATCGCAACGGAAGCCGACGCTGAAACCGACATGACAGGCGACATCCCGGAAAGCCCGCTCACCGATATCGACAGGCCGGCTGAAAAGAATTCACAGAACCCTCAGGTCATACTTCTCGTCGAGGACAATCCCGAAGTGCTCCGCTTCATTGCCGAAAAACTCGGCCGGCACTATAATGTGGTGACAGCCTCCGACGGCGCCGAGGCTCTTGAAATCATCACTGACTCCACCACCCACATCGACATGGTTGTCACCGACCTGATGATGCCCCGGATGGACGGCATGGAACTCACCCGCGCCATACGCGACAAAATCGAAGTGAGCCACCTGCCGATAATAATACTGACAGCCAAAAACGACCTCAACTCAAAAGTGGCCGGTCTGACCGAAGGCGCCGACGCATATATCGAGAAACCGTTCTCTATGAAGCATCTGCTCGCACAGATCAAAGCCATCTTCGACAAGCGCATGCGCGACCGCCAGAATTACTCCCGCAACCCGTTCATGACCTCCATCACCAATGAAGGCATGAGCTCGGCCGACAAGGCGCTGCTCGACAAAATCACCCGCAGCATAGAGGAAAACCTCACCGACCCCAATTTCGGTGTGGAGATGCTTGCCGACCAGGTCAACCTGTCACGCTCGTCGCTCCACCGCAAGTTGAAAGACCTTATCGGCACCTCGCCCACCGACTTCGTGCGCCTCATCAGGCTCAAGAAAGCCGCCGACCTCATCACCGAAGGCTCCTACCGCATCGGAGAGGTGTGCTATATCGTAGGCATCAACTCGCCATCATATTTCATAAAGATATTCCAGAAACAATTCGGCATGACGCCCAAGGAATTCGAGAAGCGTCAGCGCGAACAAAAAAAACCTAACGAATGAACCGACTGACATTAACATTAACCTCACTCTTTGCCACCGCCTGCGTGTGGGCCGGCGACAATGCTCCGGTCAACGGCGATGTATGGCTCGACACATCATTAAATCCGATAAACGCCCACGGAGGCGGCATAATGCGCCACGGCGACACATATTACTGGTATGGCGAATACAAGGGCGAAGAGACCTATCGTTCGCCCGATGTGGGCTGGGAATGCTACCGCACCGATTTCACCGGCGTGTCATGCTACTCGTCGACCGACCTTATCAACTGGAAATTCGAAGGGATAGTGCTCTCGCCCGACGACACCAATCCCAACTCCGACATACACCCGACTATGGTGGTCGAGCGCCCCAAAGTCGTCTATAACGACAACACCGGCAAGTTTGTGATGTGGATGCACATCGACAATGCCAACTACTGGCAGGCCACCGCCGGTGTGGCCGTCAGCGACTCCCCCACCGGGCCGTTCACCTTCATCGAGGCGGTGCGCCCCAACAATGCCGAGAGCCGCGACCTCACCGTCTACAAAGATGATGACGGACACGCCTATCTGATCTATTCGTCGGAAGGCAACGCCACGCTCTACATAAGCCGTCTGACCGACGATTACCTGAAACAGACCGGTGTATTCACCCGCAACTTCGCCGGAGAGTCACGCGAGGCTCCGGCAATATTCAAACATAACGGAAAATACTACATCATCACGTCGGGATGCTCCGGATGGTCGCCCAACGAAGCGGCCTACGCCGTTGCCGACAACGTGATGGGTCCGTATCGACTGCTTCCAAATCCATGCACCGGCGTCGACGCCGACAAGACGTTTTACTGCCAGAGCACATTCGCGCTGCCGTTGCCCGACGGCTCATTCCTGGCAATGTTCGACCGCTGGAAAAAAGACGATCTCGTCGACTCGCGCTACGTCTGGCTCCCTATCAGCTTTTCGGAAGAGGGCATGACTATACCCTGGAGCGAAAGCTGGACCGGCACCACTCCTGATGTGACACTTCTCTCACAAGAATAAATTCCACTACTGACAAATCTGACAGCCATGAAACATACCCTGCTGACAACAGCCGTGATGCTGGCCGCAGCCGCCGCAACGGCACAATCTCCGGCCGATAACGTCAAATTCACAAAATCGGCATCGCCGGTGACATCTTCGACCACTACCGGCAACCCCCAGTATCAGTTCTACCACGCCCAGTACACCGGCGCCGCGTGGGGCGATGTAAACAACGACGGTTACCCCGACCTCTTCTACAGCGACCGCAACACTCATATCAACAACTCCACCCTGCAGGTCAACCTGTATTACAACAACGGCGACGGCACATTCCGCCGCGGAAGCAAGGGCGTGCTGAAAGGCACAGCCTTCTCGTCGCCGGTATGGATTGACTTCGACAACGACGGTCGCATCGACCTGCTCGTGGCCGGTCTCGACAACTACGGCTACCGCTGGCGCGACGCCGACACCGACCTGAGCCTCATAGGAGCGCACCTCTACCGCAATGTCAGCACCGGAAGCACCGGCGCAGTGACATTTCAGGAGGTGAGCGGACACGGACTGCGCCCGCTCTACAACGGCAACACCGGAGGCAAGTCGCACAGCTGGATTTCGGTGGGCGACTACGACAACGACGGATATCCCGACATCGTCATGCAAGGATTTGACGAGGCGGCACGCTATGACTCCGACGAGCCGATGGAGGCTGTGCGCGCGGTCTATCTGTATCACAACAACGGCGACGGCACATTTGAACTTGTCGCCAACCCGCTCGACGGCACCTCACCGTTCCACGGTCTCACCGACGGCTGCGTAGTGCTCGAAGACATTGACGGCGACGGACTGCTCGACCTGTTCACCACAGGCTACGGCTCAACCCGCACATCGGAGACCTATATCTACTGGAACAACGGCGACGGCACATTCACCGAGCACGCCGACCACTTCCACCCCGTCACCAACGGCACGTCGACAGTTGCCGATCTCGATGGCGACGGACTGCCCGACCTGATTTTAGGCGGCCACTATCTTAACAACGGCGGCAAAAACTTCTATATATGCAAAAATCTGGGCGACCGGAAGTTCGAGATGCTGTCAAGAGATCAGTTCGAAGGCTGCGACGGCACACAGATAGCTGTCGGCGACGTCAACAACGACGGGCTTGCCGACATACTCGTCGGAGGCCATTTCCGCAATCACGAGCACACCACGCTCATATATGTCAACAAAGGCAACTTCGAGTTTGACTCATACGGCGCACACTATGACGACGCGTTCGGCAAGAAAGGTCATTTCAGCCGCATCACCCACGGCACGCACCATCTTGTCGACGTCGACCGCGACGGTAACCTCGACGCCTGGTTCTCGGGCTGGTGCAACGGAGAGTGCGGCAACGGCTGCAGCACCGAGCTGTGGCTCAACGCCGGCGCCGACAAAGGCCAGCAAGCCAACACCCCGCCCGCTGCGCCCGATGGACTCAATGCCGTGACCGACACTGACGCCGGCACTGTGACTTTCTCATGGAACGCACCCGCCGACGACACCACTCCCGCCGCCGCACTGCGCTACAACCTTTATCTGCGTGACACCGCCACCGGAAAAATCATGTCGACACTTCCCGCCGACATCTCCACCGGATATATCCGCGTCGCCGCCACCAACGGAGCGATACGCCGCTGCGAACACACTATGGCAATACCTTCTGACGGCACTTACCAATGGGGAGTGCAGGCCATCGACGCCGCCAACCAGGGGGGCGAGTTCGCCTCATCTGCAATAGAGATCGCCGGGGTCGGCACAATTGTCACCGACGACGCGGCCGTGACTGTAGAGGGCGGCGAAGGCCGTATACACATCACCGCACCCGACGGCGCCACTGCAACCGTGCACACCGCATCGGGCATCATGACCGCCAATGTCACCGTTGACTTCATGACTGCTACAGTCGAGGCATCGGCCGGAGTCTATATCGTCACTGTAAACACCGCCGGCAACAAATCGGCACATAAAGTAATCGTAAGATAAGACGCCACAGCAATGAAACGCATCGCCACCATATTATTGTCAGCGGCCGCGCTTCTGCCGGCCACCGCCCGTGAGTCGATCAATATCGGCAACACTCCGTGGCGCTTCACAAAAATTATCGACGGCGCGGAAAACCTGCTCAAGTACGGCACTGTCACCGTCGACGGCAACGTCAGCTTCAGCATCAACGACGACAAACGCGACACATCGGCCGACGTAGGCGCAGCATCGTCAATCAGCGCCGACCTGCTCGGGGTTCATGCCATCGACAGGCTTACGCTCACATTTGCCGGCGACAGCATCTACGGCGGCAACCTGACCTATACGCTCTACGACGACAACCGCAATCCGCTGCGCTCCGGCGATGTCACTCTTGCCGACTGCTTCAGCCTCGTGAAAGAGAACGATATAGCCGAAATAGAGAATACTGTCGGATTTTTCCAGCGCACCGTGGCCACGGCATTCACCATACCTGTCGACACACGGTTCAGATACGCCACCGTGGAAATCGGAGATCTGACCGACGCGCAGGGCAACAGCGTCAGAGGCGCGCTGGCCGAATTTGAGGTGATGCCGCCTTCCGTCGCTGTGTCTGACACCGTGATGAGCGCTCCGGGCTATGACGACAGCCAATGGGAGGAAGTCGGCATACCGCACTGCTTCAATGAATTCGACACCTTCCTCAACGCCTCGACCGGCGAACGCTGCTGGCGCGGCGAGGTGTGGTATCGCAAGAGTCTCGACATACCGCGTTCCTACAAGGGTAAACGTGTCACGCTGCATTTCTACGGCGTCAATATCGGCATGGCAGTCTATGTCAACGGCACCCCCGTGAAAGGCAACAGCGCTGTCGCGCAGCCCGCGCCCGTGACGCATGTGGGCAGCTCGATACCGTTTGAGGTTGACATAACGCCATATATCGTCTGCGGCAAAAAGAACACCGTGGCGGTGCGCGTATCCAATTGCCGCGACACATTTTTCACCTATCCCGGATTTGCCGAAAACGAGGGTTTCGGACAGGCGATGGGTGGCATCGTAGGCAAGGTGATGATGCACGTGACCGACCCGGTCTACATCCCGAGCAACTGCTACTCACCCCATAACCAATGGGGCACATATCACGGCACACTGTCGGCCGACAGCGACCGCGCCGTGGTAAGAATGCTGACCAATGTCGCCAACTCCGGCGACCGGCCTGTCAGAGCCGAACTTGAAACCAGGGTCACCGACGCCGACGGCCGGTGCGTGCTCAGCCGCACCGACCGGAGCATCATAGGCCCGCGCTCGACCACGACATTCGACCACACCGACACCATCGCCGACCCCACGCTGTGGTATCCCGTCGGCTGCTCCGGCACGCCATATCTCTATGACGTGACCTATAAGGTAAAAGTCGACGGAAAGACCACCGACACACGCACCGAACGCATGGGCATACGCACCATCACGTGGGACAAAAACCATTGCTACGTCAACGGCGAGCGGTGCATACTCCGCGGCTTCGGAAACCGCAACATATACCCCGGACTCGGCGCCGCCTTGCCCGAGACATTCCAGTGGCAGGATGTGGCCCGCATCGCGGCATGCGGCGGCAACACCCTGCGTGTCGGCCATCAGGCACCGTTTCCTGACGCCTTCCGCGCCTGCGACGAATACGGCGTGATGCTCATAGTCAACAGCGGCGACAACGAGTGGGCACTCAAAGACGAGCCGGCACTGACCTACAAGCGCGAATATGACCGCGACCTTATCATAGCCTACCGCAACCATCCCTGCGTGGCGGTGTGGGAATCAAACAACGGTCTGCCCTGGGACGGCGAACGCTACTGGCCCTCCTACACCAAGGAGGAGGTTGACAGATGGGACTTCATCGCCCCGCGCCTCGTGCTCAACCGTGACGGCTATCCCGAGCACTGGAACCCCGACGACCTTATCGTCATCGGCTACACCAACCGCTACGAGAAGCATCCCGACTATCCGTCGCTCAACGCCGAGGTCTACGGCACCAACTGGAGCGGCAATCCGAGCTGGTGCATAGCCCGCTTCGACTACGACAACGAGAAGGCGTTCTCACAATATTATGTACAGAACTATCTCGACGATATCAACAATCACGCATGCGGGTGGATTGACTGGATGCTTGCCGAAACCTACGGCGAAGGATATACCATCTATCTCAACGGCAAGCGCGACCAGAAGAGTCTCGGGTCATGCGCCATGGATGCCAACCGCTTCCCCAAACTAAAATATCGCATTTACCGCGACGCGCTGTGGGTGCCGTTTGACAAGCGTCCGGGCGTGGCACTGCAAAGCCATTGGAATTATTCGGGGACACAGACCGTCGACGCATGGAGCAACTGCCCGCAGGTGGAACTTCTTCTCAACGGACGCAGCATCGGCACCGTCACCCCCGACCCCGCCACCCGGCGGTGCACGTGGGAAGGTGTGGAATGGGAGCCCGGCCTGCTTGAGGCAGTCGGTCTCGACGCGGAGGGCAACAGAGTGTGCAGCGAGAGCGTGCACTCGGCCGGCGAGCCTTACGCAATAAAAGTGGAGCGCTACACGGCACCAAGCCTTCCCGACGGATCGGAATTCCCGTTGCTCGCCAACGGCTCCGACGCATTCATCATCACCGCGACGATTGTCGACCGCGACGGCAACCGGTGTCCGCACGCCGACAATATGCTGACATTCGCCATCGACGGCGAAGCCACCTACAAGGGGTCGTATAACTTCTATGTCACACCCGAGAAAGATCTCAGCTACCACTCTCCCGGCGACACCGAGCTACAGGCCGAAGGCGGACTGATGCGCGTGGCGGTACGCACGACATTCACTCCCGGCGACATCAGAGTGACAGTCAGCTCCCCCGGATTGCTCTCAGGCTCGTGCTCCGTGAAGTCAAAGCCGGCAAAAAAATGACATATTAACATATTTGCACCGATAATTACATTTTTTGAGCGCTGCGTAAGCGGCTTTGGCTCCGCTATGACTTATTTTTGCGTTGTCACATAATACCACAAAAAACAATTTACCTTAAACACGACCATGTGAACGTTAACCAATCTATTTTTAATATGAAAAAGTTTACTTTTATTACCGCAGGTCTCGCAGGCCTGATGATGCTGAGCAGCAACGTAGCCTCGGCAGAACTGAGTATCCCGAAGATCAGCCATTCGATTCCGCTGAATCACAACAATCCCGATGTGAAAATTTTTGACAGTGGAGCCAACTTCAATGTAGTGAGCGGATATATCGGCTGGACAGGTGCCGACACCAAAGTGGAGCTCGGAGAAGTCGATTTCGGCACTGACGGCAACAACTACAAGGCGGCATCTATCGAACTCGCCAACGGATGGTATTGCGACGGCTGGGCGATACTCCATGCCGGCCCCGACTACGAGTCATCCGTTCCCTTCACCCAGATAGCCCTCAACGAAACCGGCGGCTATGACAACTTCGTGACATACGCCACCAATTTCTCATGCAATACACCTCAGGACCAGTGGAGCAACGGCCCCGCAATCGAAGGTCTTGAATTCACCAAACCTACCGGCAAACAGAATGTGTATCTGACATTCGTTATCGGCGCCGGCAACATCCGCTCGGTCAACTTCTACGAGCAGGAACTTGTTCCCGCCGACTTCGTGCGCAATCTCGATGAGGACGGCAATCCCTCAATCGACGATATGATCGCCCTGCTCTCGCCCGACCAATATGAAGGCTACGGCGACATCTCACTGCGCATCAACTCTGCCGAATCGACAGCGATGAACCCCGACGAATTTCCCGACGCACGCCTCGACGGCGACGCATGGGGCTGGACAAACAACGGCTTTATGGCTGACTACGGAAATGTAGACTTCGGCAACGGCGACTACAAGCAGATTGTGCTCAGCCTTACCCACTGGAGCGAAAACCTCAGCGACTACATCGAGGTGTATCTCGACGAAGTCAATAAATCCAACATGCTGACATCAGTATGGGCAGGCCGCAACCTCGAAGGCAAAGTATTCATCAATCTCGCAAAAGATATGCCCGCCATCACCGGCACCCACAAAGTAATCTGCAAATGGGTCGGCGGCTCCATCAACCTCCGCTACGTTGAGTTTGTAAAAGACAACGTATGGCCTATCGCAACCGACTGCGGTGTGATACTTGAAGATGTAGAGCCCTCGGCCGACGCATTCCACATGACTTTCATCGACTGCCCCGAAGGTCAGGGCAACCCCTGGTATTACGCCGTACGCTGCAAAGGCCAGTATGAATCAGCCGGCAACATCGGTTATACCCGCAACGGTACTGTTATCGAATTCTACGACGAGACCGGCGACGGCATCGACCTCGGCAACGGCTCTTACAAGCGCATCATCGTCAACCACGCTTGCGAACCCGCCTACGCAGGTCCGATCGAACAGTCAAACTTCTCATTCTACATCGACCTCGACCCCGACTTCATGTACACCGACGATGATTTCGACCAGAACCTCGACGACATTCTCGCCGACCACGAACCGATTTGCCAGGTGCGCATGCAGGGAACCGGCGCATGGGGCACCCGCAAGAGAACAGCCGGCACAATCGTGACTCCCGTTTCGGGCAAGCACAGCCTCTTCATGGTCTACAACCAGACCTACAACAGCACCGCCGGCGCCAATGTATTCGACATCTACCTTGACACTGTTGAAGCATCTTCAGTCGACTCTGTAGCCAAAGACAAAGCCGACAACAACGTGAAAGTGTTCACTGCGTCAGGAGAAATCATCGTCGTGGCCGACATCGCCACCAACGTTGAAGTGTACTCGCTCAACGGACAGCGCGTGGCTTCAGCCACCGTAGAGGGTGAGTCATCGCTGGAAATGGCACGCGGCTTCTATCTGCTCCGCGCCGTTAACGCCGACGGTGTGAAATCATTCAAAGTAATTGTGAAGTAACGACCCGCACGCTGATGTAAAATATACAGCAAACTTCTTTGCCGGTTGTCAAGAACTCTCATAGCAATCATTTTCACCGGCAAAGATGCAGGAAGGCAGGATTCTCCGTGAAGGAGCGTCTTGCCTTCATCTTTGTCTCAGGGTGTCACATAACCGGGAAACACCCTCATACGATACGATTGTGCTATTTTTTTGACCAAGCATGTTTGAAACATTCGTGTCGAATTGATAATTTTACAAACGGAGCCGCGACAGCGGCCCGCAATACCGGAAAAGACTGCTACTAATCCATCATCACCTTATATCTGCAATGAAAAAAACGATTATCACAATAGCTTGCGGCTGCATGTTTCTCGCCGCACAGGCCGACAATGAAATCAGGTATCCGATCACGATGGAGATGAAAAATCCTCTTTTCGTTGAATTTCCATCGCCGATGTACGGCACCGACAGCATCGGTCCGATGTATACCGCCGATGCCTCCGGCCATGTATGGGCAGACGGACGTCTCTACATCTACGCGAGCCACGACCTCGAGCCCCCGCAGGGCTGCGACCGCATGGACCGCTACCATGTGTTCTCGACCGATGACCTTGTCAACTGGACCGACCATGGCGAAATATTGTCGTCAGACGATGTGAAACGCCAGTCAGGCTGGGGCATCGAAGGATGGATGTGGGCTCCCGACTGCGCCTACAATCCGGCCAACGGCAAATATTACTTCTATTTTCCACATGTCAACGAACCGCTGCCGTGGGGTGGCCATGACTGGCGCGTTGGCGTGGCCGTGAGCGACAGCCCCGTGTCGGATTTCCATACGGCAGGCTACGTGGAGGGCGCTCCGTCGCTTATCGACCCATGTGTGTTTGTCGACGATGACGGACAGCCGTATATCTATAACGGAGGGGGCGGACAATGCACCGGCGGCCGTCTGCGCCGCGACGACTGGACCCGTCTCGACGGCGAGATGCAGCCGATGCAGGGACTTGTCGACTTCCACGAAGGCACATGGGTGCACAAATACAACGGCAAATATTATCTGTCGCACAGCGACAATCACGGCAGCGACGGAAATTGCCTGCGCTATGCCATGTCTGACTCTCCGCTGGGGCCGTGGGAGGACAAGGGGGTCTACATCTACCCCACCGGATGCGGCACCAACCACGGCTCGATTGTGGAATACAAGGGAAAATGGTACGCACTCTATCATGTCAGCAATCCCTCCGGACGCGACGAGCTCCGAAGCGTCGGCATCGACCCGCTTGAATATAATGCCGACGGCACCATACGCCCCGTGCGCAACTGGGGGACACCGGCCGGAGAAATGCCGATGCTGCCCGTCGGCGGCGGCTCCTTAGTGATCGATGCGGTGAAATATAACAACGGCGGAGAGAATTACGCCTATCATAAAAACGGAGCCGACGCGCCTGTCGTGGCCGACGGCGGATATATCACAGGAATCAGCCGCCGTGACTGGATACGCTACAGTGTCAACGCCACCGCCGACCGACGGTATGACATCACGTTCCGCATAAGACCCCGCTCGGCCGACACCAAGTTTCACCTGAGCGCCAACGGCTCCGATATAACCGGAGAAATCGCCCTTGACGGCCCGACCGACAGGTTTGCCGACATCACAGTCGGCGGAGTGACGATAAACGCCGATGTCGAGTATCTCGACCTGCGTGCCGACAACGGCCTGTTTGACCTCCAGTCAATTACCATAACCGACATCAATCAATAATCAAACCCGCATAAAAACTATATCATGAACAAGAAACTGATAGCCTGCGCACTTCTTCTTGCCTGCTTGCCGGGAATGAATGTCTCGGCCGACGCGCCGGAATGGCAGATGAAGACCGCGCCGATGATGACCCCCTGGTCATCACAGATTGACACATCATGTCCGCTGCCGGAATATCCGCGCCCGCAGATGGTGCGCGACGAGGGGTGGCTCAACCTCAACGGCATCTGGGAGCTCCGCAAAGGTGTGCCTGAAGAGGCCTACAGCCCCGGCTTTGACTATGACAAAAGCATTCTTGTGCCTTATCCCATCGAATCAGCGCTGTCAGGCATCATGGAGAAAAGCGACGAACAGTGCTACTGGTATCGCCGCAGCTTCACCGTGCCCGAAACTATGAAAGGCAAACGCCTGCTTCTGCATTTCGGCGCTGTCGACTGGGAGGCAAAGGCCTACGTCAACGGCAAAGAGGTTGGACGCCACACCGGCGGATACGACCCGTTTTTCTTTGATATAACCGATGCCGTCAATCCCGACGCCGCAGAGCAGGAACTCGCCGTATACATCTATGACAACACCGGCGTGCAGGGACAGATGACCGGAAAGCAGTCGAAAAACCCGTCGATATGCTGGTACACATGCTCGAGCGGCATCTGGCAGACCGTTTGGCTCGAAGCCGCTCCCGAGTCATATATAACCTCGCTGGAGATGGAGCCGACACTGTCGCAAAACTGGCTCAACCTCAAAGTCACCGCAAGCGAAGCCGGCGGCTCGGTCGATGTCAGCGTCAAGGACCGCGACGGCAAGGAAGTGGCATCGCTAAGCGACGGCGTGGCCGGAAACATATTGCGCATCACAGTGCCCGACGCGCATGTATGGAGCCCGTCAGACCCCTATCTCTATGATGTCGACATCACCCTCAAGAAAAACGGCAAGGCTGTCGACAAGGTGTCGTCATACTTCGGCATGCGCAAGATAGAAGTCAAGACTGTCGACGGATTTCCGCGAATTTTCCTCAACGGAGAGCAGATATTCCAGATCGGGCCGCTCGACCAGGGTTTCTGGCCCGACGGACTTCACACTCCGCCGTCGGAAGAAGCGATGCTCTACGACATCCGCACCACGAAAGATCTCGGCTTCAACATGATAAGAAAACATATCAAAGTCGAGCCCGACAGATGGTATTATCTCTGCGACCGCGAAGGTGTGCTCGTGTGGCAGGACCTCCCCTCGGGCAATGTTGTAAAAGGCTACGAGGAGATAGCCAAAGCCAATTTCAAGGACGAGGCCGTGAGAATAGTCAACGCCATAAAGAATCACCCGTCGATTGTGCACTGGGTGGTGTTCAACGAAGGCTGGGGACAGTTTGATACACCGGAAGTGACCACACTCGTACAGAACAATGTCAACCGTCTGTCGCCCTCGAGATTCGGCAAGGCTTCGCTGATATGCAACGCCAGCGGCTGGACCGACCATGAAATCGGCGACATAATCGACACGCACAGCTATCCGCATCCGTCATGCCCGACCCACGCGTCACGCGCGGCAGTGTGCGGCGAAATGGGCGGCATCACACTCAAGGAGCCCGGACACATCTGGCCCGGCGGTGACTTCCAATATACGGTGGTAGAGACAAAGAGCGATTTCACCGACTATTTCAACATGCTCTGCGACGAAATCAAGGACCTTTACTACATGGGGCTTAACGCTTCGGTCTACACGCAGATCGCCGATGTCGAAATCGAGAAAAACGGCTTCCTGACTTACGACCGAAAGGTGCTCAAGACTGACAATCCCGCCAAAATACGCGCCAAGATACTCGAAGTGCTCGACATGCCCAACAGCGACATGAAAACCATTCCGGTCATATCGACAAGCGCCACCCACCGCTACAAATGGCGCTACTCGTTCAGTTCCGACGTGCCCCGCCACTGGCAGGAAAAAGGGTTTGACGACTCTTCGTGGCCTCTGGGCGAAGCGGCATTCGGCGCCAATGTAGGGTCATCGCAAAATCTTGTAGGCACCGAGTGGAACACCCGCGACATCGTGATGCGCCGCTGGTTCAAGCTCGGCGAACTGACTCCAGAGGCTATCGATGCCATGCGCTTCGTGATATTCCATGACGAGGATATAGAAATCTACATCAACGGAGTGTGGGCGGCCTCACGCGGAGGATATACCGGCGGTTATGTGCCTGTCGACATTTCCGACCAGGCCAAGGCGGCAATACGCCCCGGAGAATGGAACCTCATAGCCTTGCGCGGCCGTCAGAGCTCCGGCGGACAGATAATGGACCTCGGAATATCGATATTCGGCGACTTCGACATAGAATACACCGAAGACTACTCCGACTACACCCCTACGGAGTTCAGCGAATTCACCGAACCGACCTCACCCGCAGCCCCTGCGTTCAAGAAGGTGACTGCCACCGATTTCTCCCACACGGCCGACCGCTCAAACGTGGCCTGGGGCGATATTGACAATGACGGTAATCTCGAACTCCTCTATTCCGGACGTCACAACCACCTCAACGGTGGTTGTGACCGTACGTTAATATACAAGCATAACGGCGACGGCAACTTCACCACAGTCAGCAACAACATCGCCACATGCTACTATGCCGACCCCGTATGGCTCGACTTCGACAACGACGGCAATCTCGACCTGTTCATGCCCGGCCTCAACAACCGCGACTATGACTGCGACAACATCAGCTACATATCTTCATATCTCTACCGTAACGACGGCAACGGCAACTTCACCGACGTCAACGCCGACGAAGCCTTCGGCATAGCGCCGATCTACAATCCTCTCGACGGAGGCCGCTCCCGCCACTGGGTGTCGACCGGCGACTACAACAACGACGGATACACCGACATCGTTGTCATCGGACACGACGACTACATCGGCACCGACTATAACGGCGACCCTATAATACGCAATGACCGTCGCGTGCTCTCGCTCTACAAAAATCTCGAAGGGAAAGGATTCGAGCTACAGAAACTGCCGCTCGACGGCAACGCCCCAATACCCGGCCTGACACGAGGCTCGGTATATTTCGCCGATTTCGACAATGACGGACGCCTCGACATCATGACTTCGGGCTACGGCCCGCTTGAAGGCAACCTGCATATCTACTGGAACAACGGCGACGGCACATTCAGCGAGATGCCCGGCCGCTTTTTCGGCTCATACGACTCATCGTGCATGCCCGCCGACCTCAACGGCGACGGCCTCACCGACATACTTGTGACCGGTTATGCCAACTACGGCTCAGGCAACAGCAAGGAGATTTTCATCTACCGCAACAACGGCAACCGTCAGTTCTCGCTCGTGCCCCGCACCGAATGCGGCTTCGAGGGTGTCGACGGCGCCACTCCCGATGTGGCCGATGTCAACGGCGACGGTCTGCCCGACATACTTATCGGCGGCCACGGCTCGGAGCATGAGATAACCACATGGCTCTATCTCAACTGCGGCGACTTCGTGTTCGAACCGTTCGGCGGCTGGTATAACGACCCGTTCGGCAAGAAATTCTCTTTCGACCGCATCAGCCACGGCAACTCCCACTTTGTCGACTACAACAATGACGGACGCCTCGACGCTTGGTCAATGGGCTGGGCACAGGCTTCAAGCTGCGGCAAAGACTGCGGCGCGTCGCTCTACACCAACACCTCAGAAGCTGTCAACAACGCACCCGGAGTGCCGGAAAACCTGAAAGTGACATACGATGCCACCCGCGGAGAATTCACCTTCAGCTGGGACGCTCCCGAAGATGACAACACTCCGCAGAGCGCCCTGCGCTATAATTTCTATCTGCGCAAGGCCGGCGACACTTCATGCTACATGACCATACCGGCCGATATCGCCACAGGCCGCCTTAAAGTGACCGAACTCACCGCTGCCATCGCGCCGACTCATTATTCTCTGAGCATTGCCGCCAATGACGACGCACAATATGAATGGGGAGTGCAGGCAATCGACAACGGCAAGGCTGCCGGACAATTCGCATCAGCCACATTCCGTCCCGCCGACCTGGCTTCAGTTTCAGCCGTCACAGCCGACAATGTCAGCCGTCTTATTCCCGAGACACGTGCGCTCGCTTACTGCGCCGACAACGCCCCGGCCACACTCAGCATCTACAATGCCACCGGCATGCTCATACACCGCTCCGAAGTGACAGGCAACGGCAGTGTGCCCCTGCCCCACCCCGGCATCTACATGGCTTCGCTCGCATCGGCAATCTTCGCTCCCGCCTCTCTTAAATTTCTCATAAAGTGACATTTTCACACTCTTCAAGATAACGTGGGTGTTGCAGAACTCCAAAACGTAGGGACGCACGGCTCGTGCGTCCGCAAAACAGCGCTGATTATCAGCCTTTTACCGGACGCACGAGCCGTGCGTCCCTACATCGCAAACCGAAATTTTGGAGTTCTGCAGCACCCGCCCCTATTCCCGCCTCACAACCTCCGCTCTTGCACTCTTGCTCATTAACCATTTAACCGGGTTTTACATCCGATCGTAACCAAGTATTCTGATTTATCGATGTCCGGTTAAAAAATCTCATGGCCGCTTCTTTCTTCCGGGCGTTGCCGTTTATAGAGGGTGCCACTTTCACTTGCCACACTTACCACCATATTTCCGTTCGAAAATATCGAAATGTTCCTCGCCCCATTTCAGCATCAGGTCGATGATAGGTATCAGAGATAGTCCGAGCGCGGAGATCTTATATTCCGAGCGCGGAGGAAGCTCCGGATAGATTGTTTTCGTTACGAGCCCGTCCTCCACCATCTCCTTGAGTTGAATGTCGAGCACTCGCGGAGCGGCCTCGGGCAGACATCTGTGTATCTCACTGGGTCGCTGCGGCTCTCCGTTTCTCAATTCGTCAAGGATACATGACTTCCATTTCGACTCGATCAGACTCATTGTAAGCCGCAACGGACAATCCAGATCCACAGGTATTTTCTTTTCGTATGCCATCGGTTTAGTTCTATTTTTTCTTTCCTGCGACAAAATTAGTCAATAACTGTCTAATTTCCATATACCGAATAATTTTTCGGTATATGAATAATTTTTCGGTACTTGATTTTTAGATATTACCACTGTAACTTTGCATTCAGTAATAGCCTTGGCGCTTTGCCTTGGTAAAGAAAATCAAACAAATACTTAAAGATATGAGAGACGAAATCAAAGAATATGAAGCAGTGGCCCGGGCCGCCGGGAAGTTTGTCAAGAGTGTTGCGGAAGGCAACAGCGAGTATGCAAAGTCTCTGTTCACCGACGATGCCGTGTTGTTCGGCATCCTGAACGGCAGTGTTGAGCGCGGCTCAATCGAGCAGTTTTACCACAATGTCGATACCGTAGGAGCCGGAGTCGACTTCAAGGCCCGTATTGACGTGTTGGCAGTTGAAGAGACCGTTGCCGTTGTGCGGGTCCTCGAAGAGGGCTGGGGCGGGTCAATCGACTTCACTGACTTCCTTCTGCTCCTCAAACTCGACGGCGAATGGAAGTGCGTGGCAAAAGCCTACAACCAGAACTCGGATACCATCAAGAAATAAGAGAGATCTGCGACACCATCCGAAATTTTTGGAGTAATGAAAAACGAGGCAGCCTACCTGTTAGACTGCCTCGTTATTATTTTTATGGCGGATATACCGCTTAGCGTATGATTGTCTTGCTGACCGTGCGTCCTTTCTTGACGATGTAGACGCCTGCCGATGCGGGACGCTCGATGCGCACGCCCTGGAGGTTGTAATATTCAACAGGAGCATCGCTGTCGTCGCCGGTCACGATTGTGCTGACGCCGCTGAGGCCTGTATCACCCTTGGAGGTGTAGACGCCGTAGTTGCGTACCTTCACATTATCGCCCGACTGCTGTCCGCTGCCGCTGTTGAAGATAACGTTGCACTCGTCGAGAGCGCCGTCGGTCTCGATGGTGATTTCGTAGTAGTCACCGTTTTTAACCATTGCCTTGCCGGGCCAGCCGCCGGTGATTTCGTGGCACGGATGGCTCTTGTCATTGTTGTAGATGTAGCAGTTGACAGCGCTCCAGTTTGACTGGCTGTTGTCGAAATAGATGTGCCATACCACTGCTTTGCGGTCAACCTTGGTATATACGGCTGAACCGGTTTTGGTCTCGATGCCGTCGGTAGCGCTCCAGCTTACGGTTACTGACTCACCGTCGGCCATATCGGCGCCGAGGGTGAATTTGGCTGTGGTGTTGAAAGAGATCTGCTCGCCGTTGCCGATTTTATACCATGCCGAGGTTTCGCCCGAGGCAGTGATAGTCACTTCCTGAGTGCCGACAAATGTGCCGCCGTTGGGGCTCAGACGCACGCTCAGACCCGAGGGTGTGATGACATCGTAGGGCTCGAGGCTATCGCCGATGCGGTAGACGCCGCCGTTGACGAATTTATATCCGCCTTTGTCTTTAGCCGGCGACTGGTCGTTGCCTGCGTTGCTGAATATAATCTGCGCATTGTCGGGAATTTCGGCTGTGCCGGTATATGTCCATTTATACATATTGTCGCCGAGATACTGCAGTTTCTGTCCGGGCCAGCTTCCACCGGTGTAGTTGGTCTTGCTGTCCCAGATCCATGCTGTGGCTGATGCCCATGACTCATGATAGAAGAAGATTGCCTGCTCGTCGGCTTCAATAGAGGGAGCAATCACGGGATCGGGCTCTACACGGTCGCCGCCTCCGCTCTGTCCGGGGGTGGGTTTCACGGTCCATGTTTCTTCAGGCATGGTCTCGTCGGGCCATTCTGTCCATGATTCAGCTGCGGGAGCGTCGGCATAGAGATATTTGCCGTCATCGCCGATTTTGCCTGTGCCGTTGAGCACGTAGACACGCATGTTGCCTTTGCCTGAGCAATTGGCGGTGAGTGTGCCGTTGGTCACATTCTGCACGTCGCCGGTGATGGCGTCGACGTAGCGGCCGTTGAGAATGCCGGTGAATGTCGAGCTGCCTGAGATTGTCACGAGCACGTATGAGTCAACCTTGTCGTCGGTGTAGCGGCGTTTGAACGAGAGTTTGCCTGAGCAGCCCTCGGTAGAGTACTGACCTTTGCGGAGAGCGGGCACTGCGGCACGGATCTTGTTGAGTCGCTGTATGTGGAGCGCAAGGGGATAAGAAAGCGTAGAGGCGAGGTTGCCGGTGGCTCCGCTGTATTCCGCGAAGTCGGTCACTTCGACATCACCTTCGATATATCCGCCGAAATATGCGCGGCCTGAGTCTTTGAGCGCGAGCACTGCGCCTTTGTCGATAGGCATACCCTTCTGGAACTCTACTTCCGAACCGTAGTAGATGCAGGGGATGCCGCGGAAAGAGAACATCAGCGAGAGGTTTTCAGCCCATGTCTCCTGATCTTTCGAGAAACGGTAGTTGCTGTCGGGTGCATAGTCGTGAGAGTCGACATACACCACATTATATGTAGCGTCGTTGTAGAGGTAGTCCTCGCCGTGGACACCGAAGGCACCTGCTGCGGAGTTGAAGTTCCAGTGCATGGCGAAGTCGATGACGCTGAGACCCGAGAAGTCGGAGTGGTCGGGAGTGTGGTAGTCGTTGCCTTTGAGAGTGGCGTTGTCGCTCCGGCGCAGGATGGACGCGGCGTGGCCGAGGTCATCGGCTGCCTGCTGGTGCACTGACTCCCAGTTGGTGTGGCCGCTCACTGTCTCGTAATCTTGAGAACCTTCGGTCTCGGTGGGGATAGCCACTACAGAGTCCCATGACGCGGGGTCGTAGTCCCAAGCATAGTCTTTCGACTCTTTCCAGGTGTAATAGCAGGGGGAGCAGTTATAGTTCTCACCGCGATAGATCACTTCCATCGAGCGGGCGCAAACTTCACCGAACATGAAGAAAGGCGTGTTGCCGCGCTTTGCTTTAGCTTCCGATGACTCGGCGGCTTCCATGAGCTGCGGGAGGAAGTTCTTGTTGAACGAGAGACGTGGAATATGTCCGGCGGTGTCGATACGGAAACCGTCGACACCCATCTTGATGAAGCGCGAGTAGCAATCGACGATATATGAGCTTACGCCGGGGTGCTCTGTGTTGAGGTCAACGCAGTCGCCTGCAATCTGTCCCCACCAGCGAGAGGGGTCGTCCCAGTCAAACCACGCCTTGTGATGCCAGTAGTTGTGGATGTCACGGTTGGTGAAATCGGAGTTTTTCATCATCGCCAGACGCGTGCCGTACTGGGCTGCAGGCTGCATGTCGGGGTAATCAGCGGGAAGCATGCCGCCTTCGCTCTGGGGCACTACTTTCATCGAAGCGTTGATGTCGCCGAGATCCTGGGTATAATCTTTCTCAAACATCTTGCAGAGATAGTTTTCGCCGAAGTTGCCGGTGTGCTGGAGCACGATGTCGAGAATGAGTTTCATGTCGCGCTTGTGCACTTCGTCGATAAGAGTCTGGAAAGCCACATCTGCGTCGGCGTCAGTAGCGCTTTTGGCAACATAGCGGTGGTCGACTTTCGAGAAATCCATGGCGTGATAGCCGTGATAGTCGAGACCCGAGCCGTTTTCTACGACAGGCGTAATCCACACGGCGGTGAAACCGAGAGCCTTGATGTAGTCGAGTTTGTCGATAAGACCTTTGAAATCGCCGCGCCACTCGGGGTCGTTGACGTTGAGCACTCCGTCCCAGCAATAGGTGTTGTTGGTCGGATCGCCGTCATAGAAACGCGTTGTCATGGTGAAATAGATTGTCTCGTCGCGGAAATCCGTACGGTCTCCGACAAAGGTTGCCGCATTGGCCGACAGCGCAGACATTGCCACAGCCGTCCCCAGCAGCAAGCGGGAAAACTTTTTCATCTTCTCTTAATGATTAGAAATGTAAATAAAAAAATGGTATTAAAAAGATATAATCTTGGTTGCAAATATGTAATAATGTGGCAAAGATATCGATTTATATGCAATTATGCAAATAAATGTGCATTCGATTTTTGTAGTCGTTTTTCTGCCGTTTGAAATTTTCTGCGTAAATTTGTACGAAACAATCTCCCAAGAAGTTTAAACGTTAATATCTAAGAAATGGGAATTTGGATTTTAATTTTATTTGTCGTTCTTATCCTTAGTGCGATTAAAGTCTCTCCACGCAACAACTCTCCATCAGGAGCGTTGACTGAGAAACGGCGCCGTCAGTTGCGTAAGGCTGCCCGACGTGCTCGGCAACGGCGTCGGAAAAGAGTACTCCCATGGTTCGATAATGAAAAAATATCCTTCTGAGACTAACGATAAAGCTACCGTCGAGCTGTTTGTCAGTGGCAAAACAGTCGGAAGTTGGGAGGGATTTTTTAAAGTTGAAGAGGGAGCGATGCGGGCATCGTGACTGATGAAATCTTTAAAAAAGAGCCCAAAAGATCCTTTGTGATGAAATCAAAAATTAATCGAACATACTCAAATATTTAATTTGGTTTAAAAGTAAACATACTCTTAACATATCGGATTTCAGCGTGATATGTTGCACATGATATGTTGTATGGCTCTCCCTGCCGGCCAATTTACACAATGCAATATCAAATTACTATCGTACCTTTGGAGCCTATGACCGGAGCAAAAATTTCCATGCCGGGATAACTTCTATCCTTACGCCCTCCATTTCTACAATCCCTTCATCATCGTAGGTCACAATTATATTGCGACGGCACGACAATCGAGACTGCAATTTTAGCAATGCTTTGGTTTCTCGCTCAAAAGTGCCTTCGGCATCATTCATCGTGTAGCATACCTGAATGGCGGTCTCCGTCTGGGGAATATAGAAATCCACTTCAATTCCATGATTGTAGAAATAGACGGCATCTTTTGACCCATAACCCGAAATCAATTTCAAAGCCACCATATTTTCAAGCAGCGATGTACGGATGTCAAGAGCAAGCAGGGAGATTATTCCGTTGTCGATAAAATAGTATTTCGGATTGGATACCTTATCCGCAAGACTGTCCGCGATATTGGTGACCGGCAGTATAAGATACGCTTCAGAAGCGTAGCCCAGATAGTTTATCACCGTGCTTTTGCCTATCTTCGCTCCGGTCGAGGCCACAATATTTGTCGCACGCGTAAATGACAGCGGTTGCTTTACACTTTCCGCCAGTTTACGGAAAAGAATTCGAAGGGCAAAAATATTCTCAATCCTGTGGCGGGCGGCGATGTCGCCAAGAAATATCTTTTGATAGAGGCTCATGAGATAATCGCGCTTCACCGGCAGCGTTGCACATTCAGGGAAGCCACCGAACTGGAAATATTCCTCGAACAGACTCATGAATTCTCCACGGGCGGTTGTTGTAGCCGTCAGCAGGTCGTCGGCAGGATTTTTGCCATTGGCCTTAAGATATTCATCGAACTGCATAGGGAACACTTCTCGTGTCATATATCTGCCACCGAGAGCTGCGTTCACATCCGTGGAAAGCATCTTCGCATTGCTTCCTGTTATGAATACTGTAAATTTGTTGTCAGCTATCCTGCGCGCAAAACGCTCCCAGCCATCAACATTCTGAATCTCGTCAAGGAACAGTATCGGGCGTTTTTCACTCAATCTGGAGTGAACTTCAAGTATCATATTAAGATCATCGACTGTCATTCCGACAAGACGTTCATCCTCAAAATTGATATATACTATCTCATCCCAAGTGTATCCCGCAGCAATCAATTCCTGAATCTTTCCATAAAGGATATAGGATTTGCCGGCGCGACGAGCACCAACCAACACCTGACGGTCAAACCCGTCAAGCGATATTCTTCGTTTGATAACCTCGTGACGCATAACCTCTTCACGGTTTTCAAGCATCACCTCGCGTAGAATTTCTGATTTTATCATTTTGATTTTGTCTTGCGTACAAGACAAAATTAGGCATTTTTTGTCTTGTACGCAAGACAAAAAATAAAATATCCGCTTGCCATCATCTTTTCTACGTGTGACTCATATCTATTGACAGCCTCCTCAAACACTGTAAGAAATCTGTTAACCGCTTAATCACTTGCCGGGCGTATGTTCGGCGATTGGTTAAGCCCTTAATCCGATTTAGTTTAACAGTCTTGCGACGCATTTTCCCGCGCTCGGGGTCGTAGGCTCGAAATTCGATGTAGCCTCCGGCCCCGTTTTCTTTGTAGACGGGGGAGGTCGAACTGGCGAGCTGCATGAACGCCGCTCTGGTTTGTAAGATTGGGATTGTTGC
>CAMWIJ010000036.1 GCA_947174275.1 uncultured Muribaculaceae bacterium | reverse complement strand
GGCCTTTTTAAGATAAATTTTCCACTCTCTTATTTTGCTGCTGCAAACTTAGAGCATTCTTTTTATTAACACACTGCCGAAGAGGTGGGTCCGGCGGCAATAGAAAAACACCATGAAACACTATCTCTCAGCACTTGCATTTTTAGTATCGCTTGGAGCCGCAGCCCAAAGTCCAGTTCAAAAGAGTATGCTTGACAGCTTTGTCAGGTATGCATCAATCGACAGCCAGTCAAACTACGACAGTATCTGCACACAAGGTCAGCACAACATGGCACTGGCATTAAAGGCCGATATCGAAGATGCCGTATCCAAAACTCATGCCTCCGGAGTCGAGGTCCGACTCTCCGAAGCAAATTACCTTTACGTCACCATTCCGGCAAACATACGTACAACTTGCCCCACTATGGGAATCAGTTGCCACCTTGATGTCACACCCGAAGCCGCCGGCGGCGACATCCGACCGATTGTCGATACACGCAACGGCCGCACCATCGTCCGTACCGACGGCACAACACTGTTGGGCGCCGATGACAAGTGCGGTTGCACAATAGCGGTTCAAATTATACGCACTATCCTGAGCGACAAATCAATAAAGCATGGCATCCTGCAATTTGCATTCTGTCCCAACGAAGATGTAGGCCGCGCTGCCGACGGCATCGATTCCCGATTGTTCTCCCCCGACATTCTTTTTGACCTTGACGGCCCGGAAGGAAATATAATCACAAAATCCAACTTCACCGCCCGCGGCTTCAACGTTAAGTTCATCGGCCGCGAAGCACATCCCGGCGATGCAAAAGCACAGAAACTCGGCGACGCCACGGCTGCCGCCGCCACCTTTATCTCTTACTTTCCTGTAGAAAGTCGTCCGGAAAACTCGGAAGGCACACAAGGATACATCCACCCGTGGAGCTTTGACAAAGACGGAGCGAACGTGACCGTACAGACACGCGTACGCTACTTCGACAAGTCGGAAGGCGAACTCTTTGACCGCATGCTTTCAGGCGCCATTGCCGATACGGAGCGCAAGTTCCCCAATGTCAGAGTCGAAATAGTCTACGACGACCTTCAGTATGAGAATGTGGCCTACACTCTGCATCCTCAAGCCCAATCGCTGGTAGAAAACGCAGCTGTGAAAATAGGCAAGGAAATCACGTTTGCCGACGAGCGTGGAGGCACCACGGCCTCGATGTTTGCCGCCAAAGGACTTAACGGCGGCATGTGCGTGTTCACCGGCCAGCATGACATCCACTCCACCCGCGAGTATGCCGACCTGCAGGAAATGGAGGAAGCCTATCTGCTCATGCTTGAGATAATCCGACAAATACCAACCATAAAATAAGTCCGCAATGAACCGCTGTCTTCTATCGCTATTATTTATTGTATCGGGATGCATTGCCTCCTTGGGGCAAACCGACGATGCGATATTCAATCAAGCTCAACAAGCATACCTGAACCGGGACTATAAAGAAGCCTTTCTGCTCTATAAGCAGTCGGCCGATGCCGGAAACCCCGAGGCTATGCACAATGTGGCCCTCATGCTGATACAGCCTTTGGGTTGCGTGCAGGATGTAGCCGCAGCCATAGACTATTATATCAAGGCATCAAAAGCAGGCTATAATCCGTCGACCTACAATCTCGGCCACATGAACTACATGGGCAACCTGAACGGGGAGGTCAACAAACCGATGGCGGCCAACTTCTTCCGCATGGCAGCCGACAACGGGCATCCCGAATCGGCCCACTATTTAGGACTTATGTACAAGGATGGCGATGGGGTCGAACAAGACACTGAAAAAGCCATAAAATACATGCGCATAGCAGCCACCGAAGGAGATATCCCAATCTCCAAAGCCGTACTCGGCATGATGCTCACCGACTGGGCGCGAAGTGAGGCGGAAATCCGGGAAGGTGTCGACTTTCTGCTGAAAGCACGCACCCGCATGACATCTCCGGAAATCGACTTTGCCATTGCTCTGGAGTACGACCACGGCGGACACATGCCGCTTGATGTCATCAATGCTATTCAATACTATAAGAAAGCTGCCGACAACGGCAACGTATATGCTATGCGGCGTTACGGAGTGCTGAATATCAGCGAAAGCGCCTCGCAATGCAACCCGGTGATAGGTGTCCGCTACATCAAACGGGCAGCCGACAATGGCGACCTTCCGTCTAAAGCAGTTTATGCCTATCTTCTTCATGTCGGCAAGTTTATGCCCAAAAACAAATCGCTCGCACTGAAATATTATCAGGAAGCTTACGACGCGGGCTACAAACAAAACACCTGGTATAACCTCATGGCACTTCTATGCGACAATAGCGTTGATGGATATAACCCTGAAAAAGGCGTTGCCGTAGTAAAGGAAATGGCGCCGTCTGATGAAAAAGCCAATCAACTGTACAATTCAACACTCGACGAAGTAGCCGAAGGCATGTCGGAATTCAAAGAATACATCGAACAGATGAAAATTCCTCTGGATGTTCGAAAAAACCGTCCACAACTTAAAACCACAACATTATGAAACAATCTTTGCAAATCTTCATCATTTCCATCATCGCCTTTGCCTCCGGCTTTTCTTCAGCGATTGCACAGGACACCGACGCCACTACATTGATAAACACCGGAATCGCACTTGAAGAAGCCGGTGACATAGCCGGTGCGGAAAAACTATACGTGCAAGCCGGAGAAATGGGACTCCCCAAAGGCTGGATTTTAGCCGGCAACCTTTATGCCCCCGGCTTTTCATCTACGCCCGACGCCCAAAAAACAATTCAGTATCTTGAAAAAGGCATTCTTTACGACCAGCGTGCAACCCCTCTCCTGGCAATGACTTATTATCTCGGCGATCAGACCACCCCTCCCAATTATCAAAAAGCGCTCATTTACTTTAAGAAAGCCTCTGAAATGGGAATGGCAAGCGCCAACGGATTAGTAGGCGCAATCTATGTGATGGGAGGATATGGCGTAGCTCCCGACCCTGACCAGGCGCTACTCTGGCTCATGCCGGCAGCCGAGAATGGCGACGCCAATGCAATGTATAACTACGGCCTGCTGCTGATCAACGGCACCCAATCTCTCGAACCCGACCTCCGGGAGGGATTAAAATATGTGAAACAAGCCGCTGCAAAGGGGCATAAAGGTGCGCAGAAATGGCTTACGGACAGAGGCGACAACTGGTAAAATTCAAAAGCATGAGAAAGGTTATTTTCATTCTTCTGTGTGTATTTATGTCCGGAATATCGGGCATAGCACAGACTTCGCGCGTAGTGACAACAGTAGCGCGCGCTCCTAAAACATCCGTTTCAACCTCAAAAGTAGCTACCTCCGTACAGAAAGCCGCATCGAAAGCTACAGGCGCGGAGAAAGCCGCACGACAGGCCACGGCCGTATCCGGTGGCGCAATCCGTCTTTTGCCGGCATTGGGGCATACCATACAGAATTTATCGGCAGCCAATCAGACTCTCGACTCAATACTCAGAGAAAGCAAACGTCGCCGATTGGTCGGACCTATAATCCCCTCGCAGAAACTGCCTAAATTCAAGTCTCCACTGGAATCTATTAATAAAAGAATGGCTGAGACATATCCGGTAGCAAAAGAACTGATAGCACAGGGACTGTTTGACAAATACCCGATGATGCTGTTTGCCTGGGCCAACTACGCCAAGCTCCAGGGCGACGATGATGTTGCCGTCGAGTTTATGGGACACATTGACCCCATGGCTCTCACTCCCGCTATCCTCTACAAATTTTCCAATGCCTTTCCGGCCATACAGGAATACGGTCCGGAGCTTGTACGGTCGCTCAACATGATAGCTTACACACAAATGGCCAAGGCCAAATATGCCGGAACGGATTGCGACTCGGCACGCATGCAGGCAGGCGACACGCTGATGATTGTGACCGACAAATACCGACCGTATCTTACACCCTTGGCCGAACTCAGCTGCTTCTACGACCCCTCCAAAGAGATTGACCGCTACAAAGTCGCGGCCGACTCACTGCTGACCAATTACAGCCGGTTGACTCAGCAATTCAAAGATGTCTTTTTCTCCGACTTCCTTTCCACGCTTTATAACGCCGATGAATACAAAACCGCCATTGAATACTTCGAGCGCGCCCCCCTCAAAAGCTATCCCGATTCGTTAGCCGACTTTACCCTGAGACTTGCGTCATGCGCTATTGGCCTTAATGACAGCGAGCGGTTCGACCGCTATGTAAAACAAGCCTTGACTATAGATTCCGTAGCCGCACAAGATTACTGGGAAGGCATATACAGATCCCAACTCGATTATTTTATTGCCAACCCCACTCAAACCGAAGTAGCCGACTGGCTTCTTGAAAATACCGGCTATCCGGCCGACGCGGCTCTCGATGCCGCTATTGCTGTCATGAGCCACTATTTTCCTGACGACCAGGAAGACTACTGGGAGTGGCCCGACAGTACTGCCTACACTACCGCGCAACTTACCGCACGCGACGGCATAATCTACATCTTGGACCGCATCTGCACGCTTGACATCTCCAATGCCGATTTAGCCACTCTCGCCAACATAGATTACTTAAAAGCCTCGTTAATATGCACGCTCGACCACCGCACAGCCGAAGCCGTCGATATTCTTGACCGTAGCAGTCGTGAGCTGACGAAAAACCCCGCAACCGAAACCGACAATACCCGCTGCTTGATTACGATCATGCAAGCCTACATAGCCGGTCATGGCCTTGACAAACCCAAGAAGGCCATGAAAATACTCCAAAAGAATATCACGCAGCTCGACCTGCAGGGAGTCAGCAACGACACACGCTCCTCCTGGTATCATTACATGGCCCTCCTATCCAAGCGCTCGGGCAAAACCAATGACTATGAAAAATACATCAGACTAAAGGAAAATTTTGATGTTAAAGAATAATCATAAGTAACTGTTCAAAATTATTTTAATATTCTGTCGGAAAAGACTCCGACAGAATATTAAAATAATGAGAATGGTTGGTATAAAATAATTTTGAACAGTTACTTATCATCCCGGACCAAACCAACTATCAGTATCCATGTAAGTGTGGCAAAACAATATTTGGCGGTCAGAAACAGCAGCAAAGCTGACCGGGGCGAGGGCGTCTCGCCCTCGGGTAATATACTGAAACAAAAGGCAATGCCACGATGACGTTGCATAACTGTAAAAAACGGTCGAAAATCACAGCAAATTTTGAGGTGAGAACTTCCAAAATGCGTCCCTACAATTTGGTTCGCATTTTGGGAGTTCTGCTACGCCGTCGCCACATTAACTAAACAGCGATGAATCGCGTCCCTATAATTTATTTCGTATATTTTGAGTTTTGCGGCACCCTCATTCTTACATAATTTCAGCCTGAAGTCTCTTTTTATCCGAAGATTCTTATTGACTGATATTTTTACCACTTTTTTGCATTTTCTAATTATTGTGTCGATTTATTTGTTAAATTTGCACTTTGTTAGCCGGATAGTGCCGCAACCGCGCATTGCTTCCGGCTTCAACCCGTTTACAACTTAAATTTTCATATAGTCATGAACATTTCTCACATCGAACATGTCGGCATCGCCGTTCCCTCGCTCGACGAGGCAATCCCTTTCTACGAAAACATTCTCGGTCTCAAATGCTTCGCTATCGAAGAAGTGGCCGACCAGAAAGTACGCACCGCCTTCTTCAAAGTCGGTCAGACCAAAATCGAGCTTCTTGAAGGCACTTCCGACGACAGCGCAATATCCAAATTCATCGCCAACAACGGCGGCCGCGGCGGCATACAGCACATCGCTTTCGCCATGGCCGACGGCGTAGCCAACGCGCTTGCCGAAGCTGAAGAAAAAGGATGCCGTCTCATCGACAAAGCTCCCCGCAAAGGCGCCGAAGGACTCAACATCGCATTCCTTCACCCCAAATCGACCTGCGGCACTCTCATCGAGCTCTGCGAAGACCCCAACAAATAATAATTCGACTCTCTACACTTTAGATATTTTATATCCCTATAATATTTGACATATTATGAGTAACCAACTCGAAAAAGTAAAAGAGCTTATCGACATGCGCGCCGAAGCACGTATCGGCGGCGGTGAAAAAGCCATTCAGAAACAACACGAACGCGGCAAATACACCGCCCGCGAACGCATCGCCCAACTTCTCGACGAAGGCTCTTTTGAAGAGCTCGACATGTTCGTGCGCCACCGTTGCACCAACTTCGGCCAGGAGAAAAAGTCATATCTCGGCGACGGCGTCGTTACAGGCTACGGAACAATCGACGGACGTCTTGTCTACGTCTTCGCCCAGGACTTCACCGTATTCGGCGGCTCTCTTTCAGAGACAATGGCATTGAAAATATGCAAAATCATGGATATGGCCATGAAGATGGGTGCTCCCGTCATCGGCCTTAACGACTCGGGCGGCGCCCGCATCCAGGAAGGCATCAACGCCCTCGCAGGCTACGCCGAGATTTTCCAGCGCAATATCCTCGCTTCTGGTGTAATTCCCCAGATTTCATGTATCCTCGGCCCCTGCGCCGGCGGTGCGGTATACTCTCCCGCCCTCACCGACTTCACCATCATGGCCAAAGGCATCTCCTACATGTTCCTCACCGGCCCGAAGGTGGTAAAGACCGTGACCGGCGAAGACGTGACCCAGGAAGCCCTCGGTGGTGCCGAAGTACACTCAGCCAAGAGCGGCGTGGCCCACTTCGCTACTGAAGACGGCGAAGAAGCCCTCAAAATCGCACGCAAGCTTCTCAGCTTCATGCCGCAGAACAACCTCGAGGAAGCTCCCCTGGTGGAATGCACCGACCCCATCGACCGTCTCGAAGACTCACTCAACGAGATTATTCCCGATGCCGCCAACCGCCCCTACGACATGTATGAGGTAATCGGCGCCATCATCGACAACGGCGAATTCCTCGAAGTGCAGCGCGACTATGCCAAGAATATCATCATCGGCTTCGCCCGCTTCAACGGCCAGGCTGTCGGTATCGTGGCCAACCAGCCCAAATATCTCGCCGGCGTGCTCGACTCCAACGCATCACGCAAAGGCGCACGCTTCGTCCGCTTCTGCGACGCGTTCAATATTCCTTTGGTGACACTCGTCGACGTCCCCGGATTCCTCCCCGGCACCGGCCAGGAATACAACGGCGTAATCCTCCACGGCGCAAAACTCCTCTACGCCTACGGCGAGGCCACTGTGCCCAAAGTCACCGTCACACTGCGCAAGAGCTACGGCGGAAGCCACATCGTGATGAGCTGCAAGCAGCTCCGCGGCGACATGAACTACGCATGGCCCACCGCTGAAATCGCAGTTATGGGCGGCGCAGGCGCTGTCGAAGTGCTCTACGCCAAGGAAGCAAAGGCTGCCGAAGACCCCAAAGCCGTTCTCGCCGAGAAAGAGGCCGAATACAACAAACTCTTCTGCAACCCCTACAACGCTGCTAAATACGGTTACATCGACGATGTCATCGAACCGCGCAACACCCGTTTCCGCGTGATACGCGCCCTCCAGCAGCTCGCCACCAAAAAGGTAGTAAACCCCGCCAAGAAGCACGGCAACATTCCTCTGTAATATTCACATCACTGACCGTAAAAGCATCTTATTTTATGAAAAAATCATTATTATTGCTTCTTGTCGGTGTGATGGGTTGCCTCTCGGCCGCCGCACAGAGCCGCGGCGGACTGCGCATCAACGAGGTGATGGTCAACAACACCGGTTCCATAGTCGACGACTACGGCGACAACGGTGCGTGGATCGAACTCTTCAACTCCACCTACGCCCCCCTCGAGATATCGAGCGTCTACCTCACCACAGAGCGCCCCGTGCAGGGTAAATCAATCGACAAGTCCAAAATGTATGCAGTGCCCCTGGGCGACGTAAACACCCGTATCCCCAAGCGCCAGCATATCATATTCTGGGCCGACGGAATGCCCACGCGCGGCACATTCCACACCAACTTCACGCTCCGCGACGGTGAAGAGAACTACATCGCCATCTATGATGCCGACTGCAAGACTCTTATCGATGAAATCATCATCCCCGCCGACCTCGCCCCCGGACAGTCTTACGCACGCAAAGCCGACGGCGAAGGCAGCATCAACAACCCCGATGACTGGGAAATACGCGACGGCTCCGAGTCGAAATACATCACCCCCTCGAGCAACAACGTAATCAAGGACACCAACAAAAAAGTCGACACATTCCACGAAAGAGACAAGAGCGGCCTCGCACTCACCATCATGGCCATGTGCATCGTGTTCACCGCCCTGCTCGTGCTGTGCCTCTGTTTCATGCTCATCAGCAAGATCGGTGCCCGCATCATCCGCGCCAACAAGATGAAATCTCAGGGTCTCGCCCCGAGGGAAGTCGCTCGCGAAGACCGTCCCGACCACGATTCCGGCGAAGAGATCGCCGCTATCGTGATGGCGCTCCACGAGCACCTCGACGCTCACGACACCGAGCAGACAATCCTCACCATAAGCAAAGTGAAGAAAGCCTACTCACCCTGGAGCTCTAAAATCTATTCAATGCGTGAACTTCCCAATCGCTAAAATCCCAACATCTCAACAACAATGAAAACTTACAACTATAAAATCAACGGAAACATCTACAAAGTAGGTATCGGCGACATTGACAACGGCATCGCTCAGGTTGAAGTCAACGGCATCCCTTACAAAGTGGAGCTCGAGAAAAAGGGCACACCCGTAACCGTAGTCAAAGCCACCCGCCCGTCGGCCGCGCCACGCACCACATCAGGCGAAAAAATCATTGCAAAACCCTCTGTGTCATCAGGCGCCATGGACGTCAAGGCTCCCCTGCCCGGCGTGATCGTACAGATCACCGCCAAGGTCGGTGACACCGTAAAGGCTTCCGACACCGTAGCCATACTCGAGGCAATGAAGATGGAAAACGCCATTCATGCCGGACGCGACGGCAAAGTTGCAGCCATCAACGTCAACCCCGGTGACTCAGTGCTTGAAGGCACCACCATCATCACTCTCGAATAATCACATCACTCTTGTATAACAATGGAAACATTCAGTGATTTTCTGACCGGCAACCTGACGGAATTCTGGCATCTGACAGGTTTCTACAACGCCACATGGCAGCACTTTGTCATGCTCGCGGTCGGCTTGTTCTTCATATATCTTGCGATAAAGAAGAACTTCGAACCCATGCTGCTCGTACCCATCGGTTTCGGTATTCTTATCGGAAACGTACCCTTCAACACCACCGCAGGCCTTGAAGTAGGCATCTACGAAGAAGGCTCCGTGCTCAACATCCTCTACAACGGTGTGAGCGCCGGATGGTATCCCCCGCTCATATTCCTCGGCATCGGCGCAATGACCGACTTCTCGTCGCTCATCGCCAACCCGAAACTAATGCTCATCGGAGCCGCCGCACAGTTCGGCATCTTCGGGGCATACATGGTTGCCTGCGCCCTCGGCTTCCTGCCCGACCAGGCAGGTGCTATCGCCATCATCGGCGGTGCCGACGGTCCCACCGCAATCTTCCTTTCGTCGAAGCTCGCACCAAACCTCATGGGAGCCATCGCCGTATCGGCCTACTCCTACATGGCACTCGTGCCTGTGATACAGCCCCCTATCATGAAGCTCCTCACCACCCGCAAAGAGCGCCTGATAAAGATGAAACCGGCTCGCGCCGTCTCTCAGAACGAGAAAATCATCTTCCCCATCGTCGGCATGCTCCTCACCTGCTTCGTGGTGCCCTCGGGTCTTCCCCTGCTCGGCATGCTCTTCTTCGGCAACCTGCTCCGTGAGTGCGGTGTCACAACACGTCTTGCAAAGACTGCGTCAAACGCCCTCACCGACATCGTGACCATCCTTCTCGGCATGACTGTAGGAGCTTCGACACAGGCCACGACATTCCTCACAAAGGAGACAATCTTCATCTTCTGCCTCGGCTTCATGGCCTTCATCATCGCCTCGGCTTCAGGTGTATGCTTTGTCAAACTGTTCAACCTCGTGTTGCCCAAGTCAAAGAAAATCAACCCCCTCATCGGCAACGCCGGCGTATCGGCTGTGCCAATGTCGGCGCGCATCTCCAACAACCTCGGTCTGCAATACGACCCGAGCAACTACCTGCTGATGCACGCGATGGGTCCCAACGTAGCCGGAGTCATCGGCTCGGCAGTAGCCGCCGGCGTGCTCCTCGGCTTCCTCGCTTGACAATAGTGTCGGCCATCACACCGACACCGGCATAACCGGAGCGGGCGGCAAACAAAAGTTTCGCCGCCCGCTCTTCTTCAAAAAAAGTAACAATTATTGCGATATTTGACAATAAACAAATCATGACTACAACGAGCACCCAGCACAACGACAGCAGCAACCGCGAGATGAACATCGCCTGGCAATTTATCGCAAACACCGGCATGTCGGTATTCCTAACCGGAAAAGCCGGCACCGGCAAAACAACATTCCTGCGAAAACTACGTCAACTGCTCCCCAAGCGCATGGTAGTGCTCGCTCCCACAGGCGTGGCCGCAATCAACGCCGGCGGACAGACCATACACTCATTCTTCCAACTGCCGCTCGGGCCATACATGCCGGGCCGCTCCGACACCTCCCGCAACAACAACCGCTTCCGCATGGCCGAGCAGAAGAAAAATCTCATACGCACCCTCGACCTCCTCGTCATCGACGAGATATCAATGGTGCGCGCCGACCTCCTCGACCAGATCGACGACACCCTGCGCCGCTACCGCGACCCGATGCTCCCATTCGGCGGAGTGCAGCTCCTGCTCATCGGCGACCTCATGCAGCTGTCACCCGTCGCCAAACCCGACGAATGGGCATTGCTCTCGCAACACTACGCCACCCCCTACTTCTTCTCGAGCCGCGCCCTGCAGCAACTCCCCTACGTCACCATTGAGTTGCAACACATCTACCGCCAGCAAGACAGCGAATTTATCGACCTGCTCGCAAAAGTGCGCGCCGGCAACCTCGACAGCAACGACATCGACCTCCTCAACTCACGCTACATACCCGACTTCAACCCCGACGGCCGCGACTGGATACGTCTCACCACCCACAACCACACCGCCCAGCGCTACAACGACATGCGACTGACGCGGCTCAACGCTCAGCCGCGCACCTACTCATGCACCGTAACCGGCGATTTCCCCGAGCAGAACTACCCCGCCGAGCCCGATCTCACTCTGAAAGAAGGCGCCCAGGTAATGTTCATCAAAAACGACCCCACAGCCGCCCACGCCTACTACAACGGCAAGATAGGCATCGTCACAAAAACCGCCGCCAACAGCATCGAAGTCACATGCTCCGACTCCGACCGACCCATTGTTGTCACCCCCGTAGCATGGGACAACAACAAATACACCCTCGACCCCGTCAGCAAAGAGATACGCGAAGAAACCGTAGGCTCATTCTCACAATACCCCCTGCGGCTCGCATGGGCCATCACCATACACAAAAGCCAGGGACTCACATTCGACAAAGCAGTGCTCGACATCAACGCATCGTTCGCCCACGGACAGACCTATGTAGCCCTCAGCCGATGCCGCTCGCTCCAAGGCATGGTACTGTCAGAGCCGGTCAGACCGCAGGCCCTCATCACCGACGCGTCAGTCAACAGTTATATCGAAACCGAGACCGGCAAAACCGAAAGCAACATAAGCCTGCTTCCCACCGCCCAGCGCTACAACGACATGCGACTGACGCGGCTCAACGCTCAGCCGCGCACCTACTCATGCACCGTAACCGGCGATTTCCCCGAGCAGAACTACCCCGCCGAGCCCGATCTCACTCTGAAAGAAGGCGCCCAGGTAATGTTCATCAAAAACGACCCCACAGCCGCCCACGCCTACTACAACGGCAAGATAGGCATCGTCACAAAAACCGCCGCCAACAGCATCGAAGTCACATGCTCCGACTCCGACCGACCCATTGTTGTCACCCCCGTAGCATGGGACAACAACAAATACACCCTCGACCCCGTCAGCAAAGAGATACGCGAAGAAACCGTAGGCTCATTCTCACAATACCCCCTGCGGCTCGCATGGGCCATCACCATACACAAAAGCCAGGGACTCACATTCGACAAAGCAGTGCTCGACATCAACGCATCGTTCGCCCACGGACAGACCTATGTAGCCCTCAGCCGATGCCGCTCGCTCCAAGGCATGGTACTGTCAGAGCCGGTCAGACCGCAGGCCCTCATCACCGACGCGTCAGTCAACAGTTATATCGAAACCGAGACCGGCAAAACCGAAAGCAACATAAGCCTGCTTCCCACCCTGCGCCGGCACTACACCCTCTCACTCCTTGACCAGCTCTACTCATTCACCGACATAAGCCGCGACTACGAATGGTTTCTGCGCGTGGTCGACGAGCATCTCAGCTCCCACTACCCCAAATTCCTCATACGCGTCAAAGCCGTCAGACGTCCGCTTCAGGAACAGCTCTCCGACATCGCCGCACGCTTCGCCCCGCAATATCACGAAGCAATGCGCATCAACGACGGCAAAATCAAAGGCACCGGCATCGAAACCCGCATTACAGACTCATGCCGCTACTTCGCCGACACCATCAAGGCCATATTCGAATCTCTCATAACCAAAGATGCCATCATCAACATCGACAACAAACGCGTGGCCGAACTCTACAACAACGCCCTGTCATCACTGCGTCAGAGCGTCACAGGCAAATACGCCCTCTTCAAAGGGCTCTCCGACACCACCTTCTCAACCGCAGCCTACCTCTCCATAAAGGCAAAGACACTCCTTGAAAGCATCGACGGCAAACCAGCACGCAAAAGGTCAAAAACCAAAGAGAAACCTGCCAAAGAGAAGAAGACAGTCGAAAAAACGCCAAAAGTCGACACATTAAAAGAAACGCTGCGCCTCTACGAAGGCGGCATGTCACCCGACGAAATAGCACGACAGCGCAACCTCGTGCTATCGACAATCTACGGCCATCTCGGCCGCCTCGCCTCGCAGGGACTCATCGACATCGACGACCTCGTATCGAAAGAGCACCAGCTCATCATACGCAACGCCGCCGCACAGTTCACCACCGCCTACACCCTCAAGGATATCCGTGAAATAGTTCCCGACCACATATCCTACCACGAAATCAAGATAGTCCTGTCATAATGCATCAACAACTTCCCCTCTCATCCCGAAGCACCGCCGGTACCTATACATGTCTCCGACATGTCACTATGATTACCCCCGGGCTTCAGTCCGGGGACACTGACGGCATATACACACATGTCGGAGACATGTCATCGTGGTTAACCCCGGGCTTCAGTCCGGGGACACTGTCGGTATACACACATGTCGGAGACATGTCATTATGGTTAACCCCGGGCTTTAGCCCGGGGGCAGGTGCTCGGAACGTCAGCCTCGGAGAGGCGTCTTATGAAATTACATACATGTCACTGACATGTCATTGCGGTTACCCCCGGGCTTTAGCCCGGGGGTATAAAAAAAACAAACATTATATTTGGCAATACCGGCACAATAGTCTATCTTTGCCTCATGAGCAAAGTCAACGCCCTATACCACATAGTATTCTGTACCAAAAAGAGGAAAATGACCATCCCGCAGGAGTACGCCGAAGATTTATACCGTTTTATATGGAAAGAAATCTCGACGACAGGCTCACACCTTATACGCATCGGAGGCATACAGAACCATCTCCACTTGCTCATTGACCTTCACCCATCGGTGGCGCTCGCCGAACTGATGAGAAATATAAAAGGGCGATCCAGCGTATGGATGCAGTCAGACAGCCGTTTCCCACAATTCACCGGATGGGCGGCAGAGTACTTCGCATCTACATTATCTCCTGAGGCAAAAAATGCAGTTATAAACTACATCAAGGAACAGAGGACACATCATCTTGGCGTGCATCTTGACAAAGAGGTGGAGGATATGTACCGCTATGCCGGATTACATTATGATCCCCGCGACATGCAGTAGAGCATATTCCACAAGACGCCTCTCCGAGGCTGACCCTGATGGCTTCATACACCCCGGGCTAAAGCCCGGGGTTAACCACAATGACATGTCTCCGACATGTATAGTTACCGACTGTGCTTCGGAATCACATGGGTGACATGTCTGTCGGTGCGTGAGATGTCTTTGACATGTATAGTTACCGACTGTGCTTCGGGACCACATGGGTGACATGTCTGTCGGTGGGTGAGATGTCTTTGACATGTCTCCGACCTGCCAACATGTGTATATGCCGTCGGTTTTTCCGGATGATGTGTGTAATAGATTGTCTGGAATTAAGGCTAGCTCATGTCTTTGACATGTATAGTTACCGACTGTGCTTCGGGACCACATGGGTGACATGTCTGTCGGTGGGTGAGATGTCTTTGACATGTCTCCGACCTGCCAACATGTGTATATGCCGTCGGTTTTTCCGGATGATGTGTGTAATAGATTGTCTGGAATTAAGGCTGGCTCATGTCGGAGACATGATGATTATGGTTAACCCCGGGCTTCAGCCCGGGGTGTATGAAGCCATCCGGGTCAGCTTCGGAGAGGCGTCTTGTGAAATCTGTAGAAAAAACATACATGTCATTTCCGTCGGTATCTGTATGCACTACGGGCGAGAATTCTTGGAAAGAGTCTTTTTTGCGGCGAGGCGGATACCTTCTGGAGCCGGAGCTGTGCCGGCAGCTATAGCAGCGAGAGTGTCGGGCGTAAGAGAGGCGAATGTATCTGCGAGCAGCTTACTGTCACGCTGGTATAACTCCATCGAGGCAGCCTCGATTACATTAGCCGCGTATAAATCAGAATCGGTCATTGCGATTTCAAGGAGTTCCGAATCTGTAAAATTCTTAATTTGCTCCCAAGCCTCACGTCGGCCAAGTATTTCTATAGCTTTATCGACAACTTCCTGATTATATAATTTAGGATTATAAATAATCCTATTCAATCGCGCGTTGTCATAGCCCATCAGCTTATTGACCAGAGGCTCCCTTTTCAAATCAACCGGCTTGTCTAATAGTTCATTATTCAATATATTATCAGTATTCTCTTCACTTTCCGATTTTGTTATTTCAGCAACTGCTGCATTTTTATCGTTTTTATTTTCATGATCTTTTTGATAATCTCTGTATATCCATAAAACTATAACTATTATAACTATAAGTATAAGTACTATATAAACTCCAACGGGACCTTTATCTACCATAACAATTATAAAGTATTTGAAGATGAGAGATATTTCCGGGCGGCGAGGCGGATGCCTTCGGGAGTTTTCAGGTTGCCGTTTGCAATCTGTTTTATTGTGTCGTATGACATTGATCGGATTTCTTCATAGAGGAGCGGGCTGAGACGGTTATATAGTTCCATTGAGGCGGCGCCCTGCATACTATCGTCATACAAATCTTTATCCGTCGTTATAATCCGCATCAGATCCTTATCGGAATATTCCTTAATTCTCTCCCACGAAGTTCTGCGAGCCAATATCTTTCTTGCCTTATCCCTACATTCATCCTTATAGAGCAGCGTATTTTCAATAATTTCTCTCAGACGCGCATCATCAAATTTGAGCAACATCATGACCACCTCATCATTCTCAAAACTGTCACTCTCAATCTCGACACGTTTGGCATCTTTCAAAAAATCAAACGCTTCTTTCGCCTTGTTGTCGTAAGTAAAATTAACTGTTACCTCGTCATTTGATTTCTTTTTAGAGGAGTTCGGCACATCTGACGTACTAAAAAGCATTGACAATACTACAATCGCCCCCAAAACAGTAAGAGTCCAAAGAATTATTTCTTCCAACATAACACATTTTTTTACAAAGATTTACAGCTCGATGGGCTGATCGGGGAGAAACGTATGGGGGGCAGGGCGGCCTATTACGGTGTCCCAGAGCATGGGAGAGATGCCGTCGGCGGGGCGTTTCACAGTGAGATTATCGTCAGTGAATATCTCGCCGGCGGCTATCGCGCGGCGCGCCACTATGCTTTTGCGGGCTATGAGTATATTGCCGCGTTCGGCCTCGGCCACCTCCTTCACGCCGTTGCCTATGGCCTGCTCGATATGGCGTATCGACGAAACCATCGCAGCGAGAGCATCGGGATCGAGCGAAGCGCGGTGATCGGGACCCTCCATCGATGTGTCGAGGGTGAAATGCTTTTCAATAATCTGCGCCCCCATCGCCACGGCAGCCACCGGCACCTCGATGCCGAGCGTATGGTCGCTGTAGCCCACGGCTCCGACATTGAGCGTGCGCAATGCCTCCATCGCCCGCAGGTTGACAGCTTCGTAGGGCGTGGGATATTGCGTGGTGCAGTGGAGCAGCGATATATCGCGGCGGTCAACACCGCCACGGCATAATATGTCGACAGCCACAGCCACTTCTTCAAGCTGCGACATGCCTGTCGACAGTATTATCTTCCGCCCCGGAGCAGCCACCTTGCGCAGATAGGGCAGATTGGTAATCTCGCCCGACGGTATTTTCCAGTAATCCATGTCGAGAGCCGCAAGGCAATCGATCGACGGCAGGTCGAAAGGCGTACTCATAAATCCGATACCCTTTTCACGACATATCGCTTCGAGGCGCGCGTAATCGCTCAGCGGCAGATGTATTCGGCGGCACATCTCGAGCTGACTCTCGCCGCCACCGGTAGTCTCCTTCTGATATTCAGCCTTCGGGGCATAGCATGATATGACCTCTTCTGGAATGGCCGTCTGAAACTTTACATAGTCGGCGCCTGCGCGCGCAGCCACATCTATCATTTCCACCGCCAGGTCAAACGACCCGTTGTGGTTGACTCCCGCCTCTGCGATAATGATTACCCTTTGCATAATCCGGATATTGAATTTTATAATGATTGGTTATATAAATGTGGGGGCATAACTTCATATTGTAGGGACGCACGGCCCGTGCGTCCGTTTTTTTCCGTTTGACAGCCAAGCTGTTGGCTGACGCACGAGCCGTTTGACAGCCAACAGCTTGGCGACATTTTTCAGAGTTCTGCCACACCCCTGCGGTCATAGCGGAGATTTCAAAATCTCCTTTCTGTCGGGACCGAACACCACCTCCTGCATGTAGCGCGTCATTTCCACATCGGGAGTAGCCACCATATATTCCACATAATGGCCGAGCCAGTCGCTTATAATCATGTAAGGCAGATCCACTCCGGCATAGACCGAGCACACAGCCCCGCCGCCCAGACGCGGGTTGATCTCCATAAGCATCAGTTCGCCCGTATCGGTGTTTTCGATAAGCTGCACCGTCACCGCGCCTCGCAGCCCTACAGCCATGATGGCACGGCGCGCGATATCCTCACCCGAAGGCAGATGCACCGTAATCGTACGGCTCACCTCACCGCCCACCACCTCGAGCCTCAGGCGCGGCGATATAGCCGATATATTTCCGCGGTGATCGATATAGCAGTCAAGAGTATATTCCTTACGGTTACGTATATATTCCTGCACGATATATCTGTCAGTGTCAAGATTCATTTCACGCCACTGCTCGATATTATCCGCCACCATTATCCCTTTGGATGCCGACCCGGTGCGCGGTTTCGCTATGACTGGAAAGAATTGCGGCTCGGGGGTATCGACAACCCTTGGCAACGGCACTCCTTTGGCACGCAAAATATCGTCGGCCGCCTTTTTGTCAAACATCGCCCGGCTCACTTCCGGCGGCGACACCGGCGACCACACCTGCGGATTGGTCTGACAATACTTCGCGGCCACCTCCACGGCGCCGTCGACAAAAGGCAGTATTATATCTATATGCTTGTCGACACAGGCATGATGCAGCTGCGTCATGAGTGTCGGGTCGCTCCATCGGCCGCCGGTAATCACTTCGGCTACCGATGCGATAGGCACATCCTCGCCAAGTTCAAAGCTATACATCGCGGCATCGTAACCGAGTCGGGCCGCAGTCTTGACAAAAAGCCTCGCCATGCTGACGCGCTTCGCGCCTCCAAGCATAAGCACATTAAGTGGTTGCCTCATATTTTATGTTTTATGTTTCTGATATAAGATTTTTAAAGTGTTGCGTCCCTACATTTTGGCGACATTATCCGGGTTCGGCAACACCCTTCAGTTAAGATGGTGTCGTGTCAGCGGTTGTATATGTCGGTCTTGTAGCGCTTCAGATTGTCACCGTCGGTAAACCAGGCGATGGTGCGCCGCAGCCCCTCCTCGATGTCAACCTGCTGACGCCACTGTGTGGCGGCGGTAATCTTGCTGTTGTCGCCGCAAAGACGGAACACCTCCGAATTGGCAGGACGCAGACGCGACTCGTCGACGGTAAAATGCACATCGGCATCCATCAGTCGCGCGATGAGATTGAATGTGTCGCCCATCGATATCTCCGTGCCGGTGGCGATATTGAAATCCTCGCCTTCTATGCCGTCGGCTTCGGCAAGCGCCACAAACCCACGGCAGGTATCCTCCACGTAGTTGAAGTCGCGCGTCGGGCGCAGGTCGCCGACCATAATCTCGCGCTTGCCCGATGCTATCTGCGATATTATAGTCGGAATGATGGCGCGGGCGCTCTGACGCGGGCCGTAGGTGTTAAACGGGCGCGCCAGCACTACCGGCAGATTGAATGCATTGTAGAAACTCAGAGCTATCGCGTCGGCTCCGATCTTCGTTGCCGAATATGGCGACTGGGGCTGACGCGGATGCTTCTCGTCGATAGGCACATACATCGCCGTGCCGTAGACTTCCGACGTCGAGGTGACGATGACACGGCGGCAGCCGTTGTCCATCGCGCCCTGGCAGATATTGAGAGTGCCCTGCACATTGGTGTCGACATAGCTCTGCGGAGCCACATAGCTGTAGGGAATGGCAATGAGAGCCGCCAGATGAAACACTGTGTCGACACCGCGGGTGATGTGACGGCAGAATGCGGCATCGCGCACATCGCCGGTCACTATCTCCAGGTCAGGATGGCGCACGTCGTCGAGCCATCCCCATGAGTTGAATGAATTGTAGATGCAAAGCGCTCTGACCTTGCACCCCAGAGCCAAAAGAGTCTGGGTTAGATGCGAACCGATAAAGCCGTCGGCTCCGGTCACCAGTACCTTTTTATCTGCAAGTATTGACATTTTATCTTGGTTTAATCTTTAAATTCCGTTTTGCCGCGCCGGGTCAGACCCCGCCGCGTTAATTGATTTCATGAACTCAGCCACGTTTGCGCAGGGTGTAGACAATCTTCTTGCCCGACGCCGGGTCATATTGCAGTATTATCTCCCGTGACGTCAGTTTCAGTATCTTCAGACCCGTCACTCCCGATGGCAGCAACGTCTGCGCCGGCGGGGCATACTTTCCGGTGCCCGGAGCATTGAGGTCGTCGGAATGCGAGAAGTCGAGTGTAAGCGTACTGTCGTCGGCGGTACATGTGCCGAAATGCTCCTCGCGCGAATGTCCGTTCTTTTCGACAATCACCATATCGACGATATTGTTCTGAAACTTCCACAACACATCGCCGTCATAGTCTGCGTCGGCCACGCCGTCGATTTCAATCGATTGCAGATGCCACTCGCCGAACCATTCGCCGATGTCACCGTCATTGTGCGTGCATCCCGTCATCGCCAGGCAGGCCAGCACCGACACCGCCATCAGCTGAAAATATCTCATGACTTTCATTTTTTACCGAAATTAAGTGAACCACGATAAGCCACAGTCACGCATGCGCCGAAATTGTCGCCGAACATGTCGCCGGAGTCAAATCCCACCTGAGCCTTCACACGCATCGCCGGCATAGACGGAAGCGTATAACACCCCTCGAGCATCACCGAAGTGTCGTGACGGGTGGCGGCAGTCGGCGATTTTCCGTCGCCCCAGCCCTTGCGGTAACCGCCAAGCAGACGGTAGTCGACATTGCCGATACGACCCTTCACGCCGGCATGGAAACCACGCACCCGGGTGTCGATATAGGCCATGTAGCCGTCGGTGTTGTAGATCGGAGCGGGGAGAAACGGTGTGCCGAGCGACATTCCGTAGTTCATATATGAATTATACTGGAAATTGTTGTAGTAGGCATCGGCACCGGTGGCATTTGAGGTGATGGTGGTGCCGGGGCTGTCGCCGGGCGACCAGTGTATCGGCCCCGACTGGTTGGTGAAATCGATATATTCCACCACAGCGCCGCCGACGATGGCATCGGGCTGCGCCGCCTCATATTCGATGCCCCAGAGGCCGTCGAAACCGTTCATCCAGCCTATGCCGGAGCCATCCTCCCACGGTTTTTGCAGATAAGCCTTGAGCTGAGCGCCGTCGCCGAAACGGTAACGGGCCATTATGTCCCATGAGCCGAGCGAATTGCCGTCATAGAAACGGCTGCCCGACTGCTGACGCGGTATGAACATGTTGAAGAAATCTTTGACCGACGTGCGGCCCACATATCGTTTTGTCTCCACCCCGTCGGTATAGACGTAGGTCGTGCCTCCGAACTGTCCGGCGGTCTGCATTCCCACGGTCACCGACACCGGCTGCGAAGGCTTTGTGCGGAAATAGCAGCGTTTGTAATGGTAGAGCGCGCCGAGGTTCATATGCCAGTCATAATAATTGTAATGGTCTTTCATCCAGTCATTGTCGGCAAACTTGCCGTAGGCGATCTCACCCTGTATCTGCACCCATCCGTCAGTCAGAGGTATATCCTGGAAATCGACAAAACCGACACGCACCTCGGGCACCGGACGGGCATTGCCGCTCTCCACAAGGTCGCCCGACGACAGACTGAAATTCAACAGCGCCGACTCGCGCGCCTTCATCCCCACGGTAAGAAACACTCCGCGGTATTTCACCTCGCCGTAGAGTTGCTGCAGGCGTATGGCGGCCGGACCTTCTCCGTGGGCGCGAAACGCTTCGGCCGACGGGTCATAGCGCAGATAATCGACTTTGTCGGCATATCCGGTCAGCACCTCGGCGCCGTAGCCGTAGCTGAAACGCCGCGACAGATCGAAACCGCGCTCCGCCTCGAGACGCAGCAACGCGCCCGACGACTGCGTGAGCAGGCCGTGGCGGTTCGACGCTATGTAATAGGGCGCGAAATCGCCCGAACCGGCATTGAGCATCACTTCTGCCTCATAGCCGACCGTCTCCTGAGCGGCAGCCGTAAAACCTGCCATACATCCGACAGCCAGAGGCAACACAACGGCTAAGCGCCGGAAATTCTTTTTTGAAATCATATCATAAATAACCCCAAAGGGGTCCATATTGTTGACTAACCACAATGCCGGCCTACCGGTTTGCGACGGCTGTTATCCCTTGTAGGTGGATATGTGCCGCTGTTTTTTCTCCTCGAATATGTCATCGATATTGAGGAAAATGCCGGTTTCCTCCACGTCGCCGAACTCATCGTTGACAGCCGTGCCGAAAATGCGCATTGTCGGCGACAGCCCCATATATGCGTTGACAAGCGGGGGTATGTTATAGCCCTGCTGGCGCACTTCGGAGTTGAGTATGCGGTAATCCTCCTTGAAGTTTTCGCCTGAGAATATTTTTGCGATGGCCTCGTTGTCAGCGTCGGTCACCAGCGGCGACTTCGGTGTGACAAGACCCTCGTTGTCGGGAAAATGCTTGTGCAGGAAATGAAGTATGAGATTGCGGCAATGCTTCGAGTAGCTGGGATACATCGTCACTTTGCCGAACAGATATTTGACCTGCGGATATTTCACAGTCAGCGCGCCGAGGCCGTCCCACAGATTGTCGAGGGCATAGATGGCCTTGACGCCGGCGCGTGTCGACTGATACTCCAGCCTCACGAACGAGCGGCCGAGCTCTACGGTCAGCGGCAGATAGTCGCTGATAAACTCAGGCGAGAAGTCAAACATGTGGGCGGTGGCGATGCGCGGCGCGCCGTCGCTGCCCACTTCCACATCCGTGCCGAGTATGAAACGGTATCCGCCGATGATAAGCTTATGCTCGGGGTTCCACACTATCAGCTGACGGCACGGCGGGGTCATCGTGTCGTAGCTGTCGATGTCACACTCCTTGCCCGTGCCGCCGCCGGCCGCACGGAACGCAATCTCGCGGAGACGCCCTATCTCCCGCATGGTGTTGGGAGCATTGAAAGCGTCGACAATGTAGATGGCGTTGCCCCCTTTGTTGGTGCTCCGCAGAAATTTGTCGTCGGTAAGCTCGTTCTCGATGAGCGTGGTGTCGACGGGTTCTATTATAGGCTGTTGCATTTCAGAGATTTCTTTTGTTAAAGCGTTAAGGCCTATCGAGGGCGTATACCTGCTGTCTTATCTGCTGCGCCTTGTCGCGCGGAGACATGTCGCCGAGCGATGTGTGTGAGACAGGCTCTCCGACCACTACGTCGAATGTCTTGCCCCTCGAACGGAACACTTCGCGCGGCAGGTAAATCATCTCGATATTGAATTTCAGGCCAAGTCGACGCCTGAATTTTGCAAATTTATAAAAAAAAGATGAATTTTCACCATAGAAATGCAAAGGAATGATATCGCGTGAGTAGCGACGTGCCTTCGTGACAAACATTTTCTGCCACTCGAGGTCGGCAACAACCCCTTTTTTGCCGCGGCGCGACACCAGTCCGGCAGGAAACATCAGCAGCGGAACATCTGACGCAAACGCCTCGTCGAGCGCTTCGATGGCCTGACGCGACTGCGCCCCGTGCTTGTTGACCGGTATGAATGTGTCAGACAGCGGCTCTATGGCCGTGAGCAGGTCGTTGACAATAAATCGCGGCTCCACTCCGTAATAATTTCTGACAAAGTCGATAAGCGCCATTCCGTCAAGACCGCCCAGCGGGTGGTTGCTGACGAAAAGCACTCGCTTATGCTCCTTCGGTGGCAGATTGCCGGTGTTGTGAAATCTGACCGTCACGCCGAGGTCGTCGAGCACGCCGCGGCAGAAGTCGGCGCCGCGCCGCGGAAAATTGTCGCGGAGCAGACGGTTGAGCTCATCCTGACACACGGTGCGTTCGAGACTCCTCACCACACAGCGGGGTATCATACGGCTGTAACGCGGCAGGCGCTGACGGAGCACCTCGCCGATATTTATCTCAAGCGGTCGTTTTTTTTCTTCGTTCTCTTCCATAGCGCTTCAGTGCCACAAAATTAATAATAAAATTTGCGTTATGCCATAAAAAACGTAAATTTGTAACTCAATCATTCGGTCATGCACCGCATTGACAGCCGTGCATGACCGCCAATCACCGTTTTTTCATGGACAATGACATACTGATTACCGCTGCCGGAGGATTTCTCGGCAAATATCTTGTCGACGAGCTGCGACGCACTCTGCCCGCCGAGCCTGCGCCTGTGCTCCATTGCGCCGGGCTATCCCCTTTCAACGACTACACCGTCAACCTTGCCAAAGAAAAATTCGAGCCCCGACGGAAATACCGCACCGTGTTTCATCTGCTCGGAGGCTGCGACGACGGCGACCTCGACACGCTCAATGTCACCTGCACCCGCAATCTTCTCGACAGCCTTGAGAGCAATCCTCCCGAAAACATCATCTACGTATCGTCGACCGAGGTTTACGGAGCGGAAGAAGGGGTGGAAATCAACGAGAACCGCGAGCCAGAGCCTACAAGCGCCGCAGGCAAAAGCAAACTCGAGGCCGAGGAGACTCTGCGCCGGTGGTGCGGCTCACACGACGTATGCCTCACAATATTGCGCAGCCCGGCCATCGTAGGCACCGGCATGCGCGGCATGCTGCGCCGGCTGGTCAACAGCATATACCGCGGCAACTACCACCATATCGACGACGAGACCGCACGCCTGAGCGTGGTCCATGCCGTCGACGTGGCCCGTGCGATGGTGCTGCTGCAGGGCATCGCCGGCACCTTCAACATCACCGACGGAGTAAACCCGTCGCGCCACGATCTCGTCGAGGCTCTCGCCTGCCGCATCGGCAACAAGAGAGTCTACACCCTGCGGGCCAAACGCGCCAGGCTTTTTGCCCGCGTGTGCGAGTTTATCCCGCTGTCGGGCTACGGACGCAAGTCGCTCGCCGAGCGATACCGCACCCTCACGTTCGACAACTCCCGCCTGATGCGCGCCATCGACATGAAACCCACCCCGGTGACCGACTATCTCAAAACCCACGACTATGACTCGGACAGCCTCTGACTCCACCCGCGACAGCCTCGGCATGAGGCTTGCCAAGTCGGTAAAAAGCATCGGCAAACTGCTGCTGTCGACCCGACGGGCACGCTATTGCCGCAAGGAGCGCACACGTCCGCTGGTGATACTCGGCAACGGACCGTCGCTCGCCGCCACAATAGCCGATTACGGCACATACCTGGCATCGGGCGATGTCGACACGATGGCGGTCAACTTTGCCGCCAACACCTCGGAATTCAGGCAACTGCGTCCCGATTTCTACATACTTGCCGACCCGCATTTCTTCGCCAATCCCGACGACGCCAATGTGGCCCGGCTGCTCGATAACATCACCTCAGTCAGCTGGAAGATGACACTGTTTCTGCCGTTTGCGGCGCGCAAAAGCTGCCCGCTCACCCCTTCCGCCAACCTCTCCATCGAATATTACAACGCCGTAGGCATCGAAGGGTGCGGCCCGCTCGTCAGATGGGCGTTTGACCGGCGCCGTGGCATGCCGCGTCCGCGCAACGTGCTCATCCCCGCCATCATGACAGGCATCGGCATGGGCTACCGCGAGATATTCATCACCGGAGCCGACCACACCTGGACCGCCACACTTGCCGTCGACGATGACAACCATGTGCTCTCGCAACAGCCGCATTTCTACAAAGAGGATGCCCGTGAGGAGACCCGCATACGCAAAGAGTATCTCAGATATCCCCTCCACTCTATTCTCTACAGCTTCTATCTGGCATTCAAGGCCTACCATGCCATCGACGAATACGCCGAAGTCCGCGGAGTGAAAATCTACAACTCCACCCCCGGCTCGATGATCGACGCCTTCGCGCGGAAACCCCTCCCCCGCAATTGAGCGGACGGCAGCCGGCCATTGCCGGCTTTGATATCGCAAGGGAATTTTTATCGTTCATTAACATGACAATTTTGGCTATTTAGCACGATTGGCTTAACTTTGCCAATAAGTTTATCAGCAGGAAACGCATCCTATGAAACCGACACTTCAACAACAGCAGGAACTGAGACAACTGCAGCGGCTCACCCCGATGCAGGTGCAGTTCGTGCGGATGCTTGAGATGACGGGACCCGAGCTTGAAAGCGAGGTCGACAGAGCGCTCGACGAAATGCCGGCGCTCGAGATTGCCGAAAGCCCGGCCACACAGACCGACGACACCTTCAACGAAACTGCCGAACAGGTGCAGCTCGCCGACTACGGCAACGACGACGAGATACCGTCATATATGCTCGAGGCCCGCAACCATAGTGTCAACGACACCTACTACACCCCCGTCGCCGTCAACGACGAACTGACCCTCGGCGAAGAGCTCTCGCGCCAGCTCAGCGAGCACTCACTAACTCCACGACAGCTCGACATTGCCGGATATATCATAGGAAACCTCGACTCCAACGGCTATCTGAAACGCTCTCCCGAAGCTATCGCCGACGACATCACATTCACCGAGTCGGTCGAGACCGACACCCGTGAAGTGAAGGAGGTAATCGACATAATACGCACTCTCGACCCGGCAGGTGTTGGCGCCATTGACCTGCGCGACTGCCTGCTGCTCCAGCTCAACCGCCGGCAGCCATCCGTCGAGGTAATCACGGCGCGTGAAATCGTCACACACTATTTCGATCTGTTCTCAAAAAAACATTTCGACCGTCTGGCCGACATGCTCGGCATAGACACCGCGCAGCTCACAGCCGCCATCGAAGTGATATCGCGCCTCAACCCGAAGCCCGGCAACCAGCTAAACGACAGCGCAATCGAGCACAGCAGCCGACAGATTGTGCCGGAATTTCAGGTCGACATCGACTCTGACAACAACATCTCGGTAAGCCTGCTCAACAACATACCCGAGCTGGCGCTCTCACGCTCGTTCAGCATCGACACCCCCATATCACCGTCGCTCACACAGCGGCAGCGCTCCGACGCCGCCACATTCATACGCACCCGCCGCGACGAGGCACAGGCGTTCATCAAGACGCTGCAGATGCGGCAGGCCACGCTGATAAATGTGATGACAGCCATAGCGTCGCTGCAACGCGACTTTTTCATATCGGGCGACGAGACGCGTCTGCGTCCCATGATACTGAAAGACGTAGCGGCCATGACAGGCTACGACCTGTCGGTCATCTCGCGCGCCACAGCCTCGAAATATGTCATGGCTCCTTCGGGCATCTACCCGCTCAAATTCTTTTTCAACGAGCGCCCCAAGGCCGACGACGATGTCACCTCACACCAGATTATCGACGCAATCAAAACAATAATATCGCAGGAGGACAAACGCTCTCCGCTCCCCGACGAGACAATCGCCGCGATGCTTTCCGACAAAGGGTTCAACATAGCCCGGCGAACGGTAGCGAAATATCGTGAACGGCTCGGACTGCCGGTGGCCCGTCTGCGAAAAACCATTTAACCATCCCTACTCGGAAAAATGCTTGACAAGATAACAAAAGCCATCGCGGGGATCATATCCATCCTCACCTCTCCGCTGATTATGCCCACCTACGCCATGATAATATCGCTCTGGGGCACATATCTCGTATTCGCGCCGGCATCCACCCGCTGGCAGGTGCTTATGCTGACATTCGCAGCCACTACAATGCTCCCGGTCATCGTGATATTTCTTCTGATGAAAGCCGGTGTGATAAAGCACCCGTCGCTCAACGACCGCAACGACCGGCCATACGTCTACGCAGCGGCCGCAATGGCCTATCTCGGCGTATCGTTCTATCTTTCAAGAATAAACGCCCCTCAATGGCTCTCGACATTCATGCTGGCGGCCGCATTTGCCGCTGTCGTCACGATGATAGTCAATTTCAAATGGAAAATAAGCGGACACGCCACTTCGGCCGGCGGCCTGACTGCCTTCACGTTCATTCTCTGTTTCAGAAATCTCACACTACACAACAACGAATGGCTTTTCGTGGTGACAGTGCTCATAGCCGGCGCCGTGATGACATCGCGGCTCATACTCGACCGGCACACTCTGGCCCAGGTAGCCGCCGGATTTTTCAACGGCGCGCTGTGGGTGACCGCGCTCGAGCTTCTCGTCTGATCGCACGAACCTACAGTTTGACAACGCAATTCATTCAACAATAAAATATACAACGACATGAAACCACTCGTAAGCATTATAATGGGCAGCACCTCCGATCTGCCCGTGATGAAAAAAGCAGCCGAATTTCTCGACAGCATGGAGATACCGTTTGAGATGAACGCACTGTCGGCCCACCGCACGCCGGCTGAAGTCGAAGAGTTCGCCCGCACCGCATCTGACCGCGGCCTCAAGGTCATCATTGCCGCAGCCGGAATGGCAGCCGCACTCCCCGGAGTAATCGCCGCCTCGACCACGCTGCCTGTAATCGGTGTGCCCCTCGACGCCACAATGGGCGGAAAAGACGCCATGCTTTCAATCATACAGATGCCTCCCGGCATTGCCGTAGCCACCGTAGGCATCAACGCCGCCATGAACGCCGCCGTGCTTGCCACACAGATGATAGCGCTCACCGACGCTGATGTCGCCGCACGCTTTGCCACCTACCGCAACGGCCTGAAAGAGAAAATCGTAAAGGCCAATGCCGAGCTCGCTAAAATAGAATACAAATTCAAGACCAACTGATAACCAACACCGCTGTAGCAATGGATTTCGGATACAAGCGACGCCCGACCTCAACCACACGGGTGGGCAACGTGGCGATAGGCAGCGACTACCCCATAAGGCTGCAATCAATGACTTCGACCTCGACGATGGACACGGAGGGGTCGGTGGCCCAGGCCAAGCGCATAATCGACGCCGGAGGCGAGATTGTCAGACTCACCGCCCAGGGAGTGCGTGAGGCCAACAACCTTGCCGCGATACACTCCGCGTTGCGTGCCGACGGTTACGGGGCACCACTGGTCGCCGACATTCATTTCAACCCTGCCGCCGCCGACACCGCGGCGGCAATAGTGGAGAAAGTGCGCATCAACCCCGGCAATTTTGTCGACCCGGCCCGCACATTCAAGCATCTGGAATACACCGACGAAGAGTATGCCGACGAGATAAAGCGCATAGAGCAGCGGCTGACCCCGCTGGTCGACATCTGCCGCAAGCACTCCACCGCACTGCGCATCGGCGTCAACCACGGCTCGCTCTCCGACCGCATCATGAGCCGCTACGGCGACACCCCGGCCGGAGTGACGGAGAGCGCTATGGAATTTCTGCGCATACTCCGGAGTCTTGATTTCAACGACGTCGTGATCTCCATCAAAGCGTCAAACACCGTGGTGATGGTCAACACCGTGCGCCTGCTTGTCGAGGCAATGGATAAAGAGGATATGCACTATCCGCTGCATCTCGGCGTGACCGAAGCGGGCAACGGCGAGGACGGACGCATACGTTCGGCCGTCGGCATCGGCGCCCTGCTTGCCGACGGCATCGGCGACACTGTCAGGGTGTCGCTCAGCGAAGAGCCGGAATGTGAGATTCCTGTCGCAGCCATGCTTGTGGCGCGTCTTGACGCATGGAGCGGAGCGCCGTCACTTGAAGGCGCCGAATATCCCGGCTACAACCGCACCGAACCTTCACGACGCGTGTCGGAGGCCGTTGGCAATATCGGCGGCGGCAACACAACGGTGGCAGCGGGAGTCGACGACATACCCGCCATGCATTCCGTAAGCCTGTCGGCCGACAGCGACACCCTTGTCGAAGATGCGAAAAATGCAGCGGGAAAAATCATAATACTCACCACCGGGCACATCAATCCGGCAGCAGCGCTCCGGCGAGCCATGCACAGCCTGACAGCAGCCGGCATACGCAATCCGCTGATTGCAGAAATCGACTACCGCGACACATCACCGGAGGCCGTCATGGTCTACGCGGCCGCGGATATGGGTTCGCTGCTTCTGTCAGGATTTGCCGACGGCATTTCAATCAAATCATCCACAATTGACAACGAGGCTATCGCGGCGCTATCGCTCGGCATACTCCAGGCCGCCCGTCTCAGATTTTCCCGCACGGAGTTCATATCATGCCCGGGATGCGGACGCACCATGTTCGACCTGCAGTCGACCGTCAACACCATCAAGAAAGAGCTCTCCCATCTCCGTCATCTGAAAATCGGCGTGATGGGATGCATCGTCAACGGCCCCGGAGAGATGGCCGACGCCGACTACGGTTACGTAGGTGCCGGCGCCGGTCGCGTGAGTCTCTACCGCCGCAAAGAATGCGTGGAGCGCAATATACCCCAGGACGAGGCTCTCGGCCGTCTGATCGCACTCATCAAATCCGACGGGCTTTGGACAGACCCCGATCTGCAGTGACTAATGATAACGGCTTATGACAGCACGACTGCTTGACAATCAATCAGACTATACGGTGATGACACTCTGCGCGGGACTCCGTTTCGTGCATGTGAGGCGCGACACCGTAGCTGAAATATTCGGCACCGCCACACGTGCAGGCTCACGCGACGAACTGCCCGGTCAATTCGGACTCGCGCACTTCGTCGAACACACCATATTCAAAGGCACCGCCTCGCGGCGCGCCTCGTCAATCATAAACTGCATGGAGACAGTGGGCGGCGAACTCAACGCCTACACCACCAAAGAGGAGACTTTCGTATATTCGGTGTTTCCGCGAGGCAACGCTTCCAGAGCGACATCGCTCATTGCCGACCTTGTGAAAAACTCCGTGTTTCCCGACTCCGAACTTGACAAGGAGCGTGAAGTCGTGGCCGAAGAGATAGATTCCTATCTCGACACACCGTCAGAGGCTGTATTCGACGACTTCGACGACCTGATGTTTGCCGGCACACCTCTGGGGCACAATATATTGGGCGACACCGCGTCGCTCGCCGGCTTCCACTCCGGAGAATGCCGCAGTTTTCTCGAACGCTTTTATCGCGCGGAAAACATGACAGTGTTCTATATAGGCGGCGAAAGCGCCGTCAAGATGGCACGGCTTGTCGAGAAACAGTTTGCAGGACTTCGAGAGGGAAACGCCCCGCGACAGCATGCTGACGCACCTGCCGTCATACGCTTTGACGAGACACGTTCCGACGGCTCCAACCACCAGGGGCACACAGTGGCCGGAGCACTGATACCATCGCTATATTCCCCCGACCGGCATGCGTTCGCGTTGCTCAACAACATGCTCGGCGGCCCCGGCATGAACTCACGTCTCAACGTGGCGTTGCGCGAACGCCGCGGACTTGTCTACAGCGTGGAGTCATCACTCGCCATGTACAGCGACTGCGGCCTGATGGCCATATATTTCGGCTGCAACCCCGAGGACACACCCCGCTGCAAGCGTCTTGTCGAAAACGAATTGCGCCGCCTGAGCGACAACATCATCACAGACAGCGCACTGCGCCGCGCCAAACGCCAGTATATCGGACAGCTGACCATATCTACCGCCTCGGCGGAGCAGACAATACTGTCGGCAGCCCGCTCGCTGCTGTTCCGCGACGAAGTGATAACCCCGCGCGACATCGCCGCAAGCATCGAAGCCCTCACCCCCGCCGACCTCCACTCAGC
>CAMWIJ010000035.1 GCA_947174275.1 uncultured Muribaculaceae bacterium | reverse complement strand
AATTTATAAGCTCTCTCTTTCTTAAGTTAGTGACATTGCACGGCTCGTGCGTCCGCCAATAGTCTTATTATCAGACATTAAACGCGAACACACGAGCCGTGTGTCCCTACAATATGAAGTTCTGCAACACCCTCTTGCTTTATGATTGGCCAAGGATTATTCCGGATTGAGCGCGATTGAACTCGATTGAGCCTGATTAATAGAGATTGATCCGGAGAAAGATCGGAAAATAGAGACATCGCAAGCAAAAAAATAAAGAATGAAACTGTTTGATAATTAAAAGAAAATCACTACTGAATAACTTGATTATCAACAATTACACGCGGACACACCACCCGTACACTCCTACAAAAAAAATCCAAAATGTCAATCTCCTCTCGACTGCAAATTTACCACCCTCCACTCATCGCAATGCGTCAAAAAGTTACAACCTCACATAAAAAAGCCTGAAGCTGATGATTTCATATTTCCAAATAAATTTGTAACTTTGCACATCATTTCCATGAAAGCAACATATACTTAAATAATTATATCATACTTATTTTATCACATCCATGAAATCAAGATTATGCTATGTACTGCTGGCTATGTTTCTGCCGGCGATGGCTGCGATGGCTCAAAGCTACACCATCTATTACGACAACTCCGAAACGCAGTGGGAAAGCGTCGGAATCCACTACTGGAGCAATCCCGGAACTAACTGGCCCGGCGTGGAAATCGACCACATCGAAGGCAACATCTGGGCTTACACCTTCCCGTCCGACCCCTCGACCGTCAGCGGCTTCCTCTTCAAACACGCCACAAAAACAGGCGATGCCTACCAGACCGCTGACTACTCAGGCGCACCCAAAGTAGGCCATATCTACAAAGGCGCAGGAGGCGAAAAAGGCAAAGTAACCGACGAGGGCGATTACAGCGGAGCTCCCGCACCGACAACCGCCACCGTAATTGCATCTCCGAGAACCGGCACCCGCTTCTCCGACGAGATCACCGTGACACTCTCGGTCAATCCCGTTGTCGATATCCACTACACCATCGACGGCACAATGCCGACTACCGCATCTCCGGTCTACACCTCTCCCCTCACTTTCACCGAGTCGACTGAGCTGCGCACTCTTACCGTAACCGACGAAGGTGTCGAGAAGTCTCAGACTTTCATCTACACCCAACGCGATGTCATACCAATGGTTGACGGCACTCTCACCACCGACTACTACCGCGTCAACCCCGACGGCAAGAACGGCAGCAATCGCACTGTCAACACCAAATTCACAAGATACACCAACACAAACTACCAGTGTCGCGCCGACAACGCGCTGTCTAACTGGACCGACGACGACCTCATCTGCCAGGGTGTGGCCCGCGACATCGCATCGGCATTCAAAGGCCAGCACGAGTATCCCGTGATTGACTCTTATGCCATTTACGCCGCCTACGATGCCGAAAACCTCTATCTCGGCGTACAATACGTATATGCCGTATGGGATGCCGGCGGCGACGGAAAATCTGACAACGACCGCCATCGTCCCTGGATGATGGACGGCCGCATCATGATCGCCTTCGACCTATTCGCCGACAAAGAATTCGAAGGCCTCCTCGACAACGGCAACACAATCTGGGACGCCGACGGAAAATACAACGTGATGCACAACGGCACAGACTGCATCTGGCTCGGAAACACCAAGCCGATGGTCGGCGAACCCGCCCTCTTCTTCCCCGGAGAGAACGGCACATCAAACTACGATAATCCTGCCACATGCGTGCAGTTAGGCAGCGAACCTTACTATGGCGTCGCCGACGGACTCCTCCCCTGCATCGACCACATCTGGGGACAAGGCGAATTAGGCTATGACCCCGAGGAACTGCGCACAAACGACGGTTTCGTTGACCTCATCGACGAAGTTGCCCGCGAAAAACATTCATTCTACGAATGGAAATTCCCGCTGTCGAAACTCGGCATCACCGAACAGCATATCAAAGACAACGGCATCGGCGTGATGGTAATCGACACCTACGGACAGGGCGCAATCGGTTCGACACCCTACGACCCCACCGTGTTTGACAACGCAGCAGTGCCCTACTCAAAAGACCCCTCATCAAGCGCTGAAAAAGAAGATATGGACATCTTCACCGCCCGACACGCCCGCATCGGAGGCAAAACATTCGGCTCGGTAATCGAACTCCCTGCCGACACTGATGCACCCGCCGAATACTACACCATCGAAGGCATGCGCGTCAACAACCCCTCCCACGGCCTCTACATCGTGCGCCAAGGCAGCAAAGTAAGCAAAGTGATACTGTAACCGTTTACGGTTTATACCTACATCGACGGAGGCAACCGCGCTTTTGCGGTTGTCTCCGTCGCTCATTCACCGGGCGCCGCCGGTCGCATCCACCCGCATTCATCAGGGAGCACTCATCCGGCATTCATCCGGCACTTCCACGACAAATTTTATATGTCGAAAAAATTTGATAATTGGAAGAAAATCACTACCTTTGCAGTCCGATTATATCCAAAAATCAGGAAAGCCGCATGTCGGGGAGCGCTTTTGGCCGAGCGCCACGCGACAATGGGCTATATGTAATTAATTAATTTTTAAACATTTAAAGAGTGGATACTTTAAGTTACAAAACCTCAATGCCTAACGCTCAAAGCGTCGAAAAAGAATGGGTAGTGGTTGACGCCACCGACCAGGTTCTCGGCCGCCTTTGCGCGAAAGTCGCCAAATTGCTCCGTGGCAAGTACAAACCTTGCTACACTCCTTTCGTTGAATGTGGCGACAACGTAATCATTATCAACGCCGACAAAGTAAAACTTACAGGCAAAAAGTGGACCGACCGCGAATATCTCAACTACACCGGCTATCCCGGCGGACAGCGCGTCGCTACTCCTGAAGTGTTGATGAAAAAATCATTCAACAAACACCTCAAGCCCGGCATGCACCCCCTCTACATCCGCGTAGTCAAAGGTATGCTCCCCAAAAACCGTATCGGCCGTCGCATCATCGAGAACATGCACGTCTACAACGGTCCCAGCCATCCCCACGAAGCGCAGAATCCCAAAGTCATCGACATCAACAACTTGAAATAATCTCAACGTATGGAAACAGTTAATGCAGTAGGCCGTCGTAAAGCCGCCATCGCGCGCGTAATCCTTTCTGAAGGTAACGGTGCCATCACTATCAACAAGCGCCCCATTGAGGTTTATTTCCCTTCATCTATTCTCCAGTACATCGTGCGTCAGCCCCTGTCGCTCCTTGATGTTGCTGAGAAATACGATATCCGCGTAAATCTCGATGGCGGAGGTTACAAAGGCCAGGCCGAAGCTCTTCGCCTCGCCATCGCCCGCGCTCTCGTAAAAATCAACCCCGAGGACAAGTCAGCTCTCCGCAAGGAAGGCTTCATGACCCGCGACCCCCGCTCTGTCGAGCGTAAGAAACCGGGTCAGCCCAAAGCACGCAAACGCTTCCAGTTCTCAAAACGTTAATACACGTTTTCTGTTCAGGCGGCATGAGAGCCTGATTTATCAGCCAAAGCTCTCAGCGTGACCCCACCTCTCACTCCTGATGTTTAGTATCTAAACCCTCCGGATGGACACGTTCCCTACCTGAAGGTTAAATTTCACAGAACGTAAACAAAACAAAAAAACAAAATGTCAGCAACATTTGAACAACTTCTGGAAGCAGGTTGCCATTTCGGTCACCTCAAACGTAAATGGAACCCTGCCATGGCGCCCTACATCTTCATGGAGCGCAACGGTATCCACATCATAGACCTCTACAAGACTGCCGCCAAACTCGACGAAGCGGCTGCAGCTCTCAAGAGCATAGCAAAAAGTGGCAAGAAAATCCTTTTCGTCGCCACAAAAAAACAGGCCAAACAAGTGATTGCAGAGAAGGCTCAGTCTGTAGGCATGCCCTACGTGATCGAGCGCTGGCCGGGCGGTATGCTCACCAACTTCCCCACAATCCGCAAAGCTGTCAAGAAAATGGCCGCTATCGACAAAATGTCGAAAGACGGCACCTTTGACAACCTTTCAAAACGCGAGAAACTCCAGATCTCACGTCAGCGCGCCAAGCTCGAAAAGACCCTCGGCTCTATCGCCGACCTCAACCGTCTTCCCTCGGCTCTCTTCGTGGTTGACGTAATGAAAGAGCACATCGCTGTTGCAGAGGCAGTGCGTCTCGGAATTCCCGTATTCGCTATTGTCGACACCAACTCAAACCCCTCTGACATCGACTTCGTGATCCCCGCTAACGATGATGCAAGCAAGTCAATCGACCTCATCCTCACCAACGTATGCGAAGCCATCAACGAAGGTCTGCAGGAACACAAAGCAGAGAAAGTCGACAACGCCGACGCTGAAGGCGCTCCCAAACGCGAACGCCGCCGCGTGAGCCGCAAAGACGAAGCCGCTGAAGCTGAAGCTGAAGTAGCTGAAGAAGCAGCTCCCGCTACAGAAGAATAATATCCTACCCGGTATATTCATCTACAATAGACCGGCACTCAAGTCTTTTGATTGTCGGTCTATATTTTTTAATCACAATCTTTTAAAAACACTTCTTTAATATCAGAATATTATGGCAGTAACAATGGCTGAAATCACCAAGCTCCGCGCCCTCACAAGCGCCGGCTTGATGGATTGCAAAAAAGCCCTCGCCGAAACCGACGGCGACATCGAGGCAGCAGTGGAAATCCTCCGCAAAAAAGGACAGGCTGTAGCCGCCAAACGCGAAGACCGTCAGGCAGCCGAAGGTTGCGTGATAGCTAAAAACGAAGGTGACTTCGCCGCTATCCTCGCCCTCAACTGCGAAACTGACTTCGTTGCCAAAAACGCAGGTTTCGTCGAACTCACCAACAAAATTCTTGACGCAGCTATCGCCAACCGCGTTGCCGACCTCGAAGCTCTCAAAGCTCTCGAAATCGACGGCCGCACTGTTGCCGACCTCGTTGTCGAGGAAACCGGTAAAACCGGCGAAAAGACCGAAATCTCTGCTTACGAAGTAATCGTAGCTCCCTCTACTACTTCTTACACTCACTTCGGCAACAAACTCGCTACTATCGTAGGCTTCAACCTCGAGAACGTCGACTACCAGGCTGGCCGCAACGTCGCCATGCAGGTTGCTTCGATGAACCCCCTCGCTGTTGACCGCGAAAGCATCCCCGCTTCTGTTCTCGAGTCTGAGAAAGCCATCGCTATCGAAAAGACAAAAGACGAGCAGGTACGCAAAGCCGTAGAAGCCGCCCTCAAGAAAGCAGGTCTTAACCCCAACCACTTCGACAGCGAAGACCACATCGAATCAAACATGTCGAAAGGCTGGATCACCGAAGAAGAGGCTGCCAAAGGACGCGCCATCATGGCAGAGGTTTCTGAGCAGAAACGCGCCAACCTCCCCGAGGCTATGATTGAAAACATCGCAATCGGCCGCGTAAACAAATTCTGCAAAGAATCTTGCCTCATGGACCAGGAATTCATCAACGACGCCAAAATGACTATCGCTCAATACCTCGAAAGCACCGCCAAAGGTCTCGTAGCAACAGCATTCAAGCGCGTAAACCTCAACCAGGACTAATCCGCACCACGCGGTCATATACCACCAAAAGAGCCTTGCGAAATCTATCGCAAGGCTCTTTTTTCTTTATAACATATTCACAAAATGCATAAAAAACCACATATACACACCCAAATGACAATTTTATACATAAAAACAAATCATAATGTTTGATTTGTTTAAAATTTTGAATAATTTTGCAATATACCACTACTGACGTTTCAACCAATTGCGGCATTGACACCTCTGTCAATGTCAGCACTAACCATCAATATCCACATTTTATGAAGAAATCGCTACTATTGACAATGGCAGTAGCAGGCTCTCTGATTGCCGGCGCAGCCAACCCCGAAATCCGTTCCGCATCACGGACTCAAGGCGGACTCAAGGAAATCAACCGACAGCACCACGCCGTCACGGCCCGCACTCAACCGCTTAAAGCGGCACGCGTGGCAGCCGAAGCCCCGGAAAACGCAGTAGAGGTACCTTTCACCCACGACCTCGGCAAAGCAGGAACCGAAGTAAAGAATTACACCAATATCAACGTCAATGAGGATAACCGCAAATGGCAATACGGTTCTGTCAGCGGCTATGCGGCCTGCATGGTGCCCAACGCCGACAATATCGACCAAAACGACGACTGGCTGTTCACCGTGCCCATACATCTGGTTCCCGGCGAATATGTCGTATCGTTTGAGGTAGGCATGATGGGCACCGGAGCGACAGCCGTCGAGATGAATGTCGCCCTCGCCACAGCCCCGACCGTCGAGGCAGCGACCACAGTTATTTGTCCGGCCACTCAATATACTGAAAAAAACTTGACAAAATACGAGCACAACTGTAACATTACAGAAGAGGGCTACTATTACCTCGGATTTCATTGCACCACAACAAAGGCGATGAAAGGCACTCTCAAACTCGCCAATGTCGGCATGCGCACAGGCCATGTCGAGCCGCCCGTTGTCGTCGACCCGCCTGCCGCCGGACAGCTGTCATGGACCCTCGCCCCCAAAGGCGAACTCAAAGCCACGGTTCAGTACACCGCCCCTACCCACACCAAAGCCGGCGAAGCTCTTACCGAAATAACAAAAGTTGAAATCACCTCACGCTGGGGTGTCGACAAATTCGTCTATGAGGATGTCACTCCCGGACAGGTCATCACGATCAACGATGTCGAAATGTACCAAGGCATCAACAACCGCTTCTCAGGCGTAGCCTATCTGGGCGACGTTGCCGGAGAAATGGTCGAATATAAATCAATCTGGTGCGGTATTGACACCCCTCTTGCTCCTGAAAACGTAAGACTCTCTGTCAACCCCGACTACACGACAGCCACACTCAGCTGGGACGCTGTGCCTGAAATCGGCGAGCACGGCGGATATGTCGACCCCGCACAGGTCACTTACTATATTTTCGACGCTTTCGGCACATACTACGATGATGCCATCGGCACCTCTCAGGCCACTTCATGCACCCTCGGATACAACGACATCGAAGGTCAGGATTTCTACGCCTACCAGGTGACAGCCGGATTCGGCGAACTGTATTCACTCGACGGCGTATCCAACATCATAACTGCCGGCACTCCCGACGCTCTTCCCAAAACCGAATCGTTCGGACAGGGCTATTACGAAGATATGTGGCTCGGCAACTCGGTCGTGAAAGGCAACATGCAATACGGCACCATCACCGACGAATATTTCGCATCGCTCGTCGACCCCGATGACCCCGAGGGCCCCCGGCCTCTCGCCTCTCACGACGGCGACGGCGGCTTCTACTTCTGGATGCCTATCGACAAAGATGTGGCCTACGGACTCATCTCGACACGCGCCGACATATCCAAAGCCTCAAGCCCCGTGCTCGAATTCTGGTATCAGGGACAAGGCAGCATCATAGAGGTATATGCCGGTCATGAAATCGACGAGATGAACCAAATATCATCAATCGACCTCAAGGAAAACCCCACCGACGACTGGACTCAGGCCCGCATTCCCCTTGACGCGTTCAAGCCGATGGGCGCTGTGATGTTCGAACTGCGCTTCGTAGCCGCCCACAACGATGACGAGCACATGTGGAGCATACCGGTCGACAACATCCGCATCCGCAACCTCGACGAAACCGATGTGCGCATCGTCACCTTCGAGGGTACACAAAAAGCAAAGCCCGGCGACAGCATCAGCTTCACCGCTCATATCGAAAACCTCGGCACCTCCGCCGCCTCGCCCGTTGCCGTATGGACTGCTGACGGCAAGACCATATCAACCGAAACACTCGCGGAAATCGCTCCCAACGCGTTTGCCGACGTGACACTGTCACACAACGTGCCGTTCAACGCTCCTGAAGCGCTTGAGATAACGCTGGCCATCGAGCTTGCCGGCGACGCCGTGCCTGCCGACAACAAGGCTTCCGCCAACGTTACGGTCAGCCGCGCCAACTTTGCCACCGTAAATGACCTTCAGGCCTCTATCGACGGTTCTGACGTAATCCTCACATGGAGCCATCCTGAAATCGGAGAGGCTCTCCCCGCTACTGTAACCGAAGATTTCGAAAGCGAGCAATACACCCCCATGTCGATAAGCGGAGCCGGAGCATGGACTGTCTATGACGGCGACGGCAACAAGACCTACAACATCTTCCGCGAGCTATACAATCCCTTCCAGACTCAGCCGATTGCATTCCAGCTCTTCGACAATATCGCAGCCAACGTCCCCGCGCAATACGCCGCCGACGCTGAGGCATACAGCGGACAGCGCTTCATGCTGGCACCAAGCTCTCAGAGCGCTGACAACGACAACTGGCTGATATCACCCGAGCTATCGGGCAATGCCCAGACCGTCACCTTCATGGCAAAAAGCTATACCGTCGCCTGGCCCGAGACTTTCGAGATATACTGTTCCACCACCGACAACGCCCCCCCGAGCTTCACCGACAGGATTGACTCTGTCACCGGCTTCACCAGCGATGGCATCGTTCCCGAAGAATGGACTCAGTTTACAGTCACCCTTCCTGCCGGAGCAAAATATTTTGCGATACGACACAACACTTACGACACTCTGGCTCTCTTTATCGACGACGTGACCTACGAAGCCGCTCCGTCACAGCCAGACGATCTCGCCATAATCGGCTACCACATATTCCGCAACGGCGAACCCGTCACCACCGAGCTCCATGACGGCGTAGTCTACACCGACTCACCCCTGAATTCGGAATATCCCGACGGAGACTATGAATTCAGCTACACCGTAGTGCCCGTCTACAACCACGGAGCAGTGGCACAGAGCAACGTTGCCACCATCGTATTGACACAATCAGGCATAGATGAAATCACATCTGAAACCGACGCGCCTGCCGTATGGTACAACATGCAGGGCATGCGAGTCGACGGCTCCGCACTCACTCCCGGCGTATATGTCCGCGTCAAAGGCAACCGCGCCGACAAAATCACAGTGAAATAAGACACTGCGTGTCAAAGCGCACCATATTACGACAAATCCCCCCGGAAGTCACGGCTTCCGGGGGGATTGCTTTATCTGATTGTGAAATCCTTATATCTCTGACTCTTATTCAGCGGGGACAAAGATTACGATACGGTTCCAGTCATTCGACTTGTAGACCTGAGTGTCGCTGCCTTCTGCCTGCATTGAAAGACGTGCCTTGTCAATGCCGTAAGTCTTGGTGAGCAGGTCATACACTGCCTGTGCGCGGCGCTGTGAGAGATCCATGTTGTAAGCTGCGGTGCCGGTATCCTTGTCGGCATAGCCGCAGATGATTACGTTGACTGTCGGATTGGCCTTGAGATATTCTGCCACGTTGTAGACATTGACCATTTCCTCGTCTGACACCTTGGCTGAATTGATAGTGAAGCGTACGGTGGTCAACAGCGGGCCGTTTACGATAGTCTGTGACTCGACAACCTGTGCCTCGGGGCAGGGAAGCTGTGCTTCTGCGGCAGCAAGCGCTGTTGATGTGGCAGCGAGGTCACCGCGGAGTGAGTTGATCTGACCGTTGAGCGAATTGATGTAGGCCTGATCCTTGCAGGGATTGTAGGTCTTGAAGTTAGATCCTCCGATATTGATGTTGAAACCGCCGATGGCTGTGATGTCAACGTCAACGGGATCGCCGAAGGCTGCAAGGTTGAAGTTGTCGCCGTAGAATGAAGCGCGGCCTTCAAGGAAGAAGTCTACGTAGTCACACAGACGGAAGCGGAGCTGGATACCGGCCGATACAGGAAGTGTCCATGCATTGTGTTTCAGTCGCATGCCCTCTTTATAGATGACTGACTTGTCGGCTTTGAAGTCCCAAGTGAAGGTTCCGCCGAGACCTACGAAAGGCACGATTGATACCGGACGTTTGGGATTTGCACCGGCGATTGAGTTACACATATCCCACATAAGGTCGAAGTTGGCGTTTGCCATTTTGGCTTTAGAGAACACCACGTTGTCCCAGTGGATTGAACCGTAGTACATCGAAATTCTCCATCCTAAGTAAGGAGACATCCATTTGCCGAAGCCGAGATTGTAAGTAGCTGTGAAATGGTGTTTCGGATCACCGTTCTCTTTCGCATATTCAACAAAAGGAACATTTACACCGGCACCGAGCTGAATGAACCAATTGTCGTGCCAGGTAGAATAATAATTGTCTTTGCAATCGACATCGTCAGCGGGAACCGCATACACACTTTCTTCCTCTACTACGACTGCATCCTGTGCATTGGCGCTATTGGTTGCAAATCCGAAGCAACCCAGACCTGCCATGACTAAAAGTAGATTCTTTTTCATTTTAGTAAATTTTAATTCGTGTAAATTAATTCTATCTCATAAAAATTATTAGTTGAGGACGAAACACACTTCATATATCATTTCGTGGGGTTTCCCTCGGTTATTTTCGGGTTTGGAATTATAACATTGCGCCTGAAAATAATGTTCGATAACATTTTTTATTTTTGCTTTAACAGTGACGCAAAAAGCATTACCATCGCCCGACGTAACCCGCAAAACAACTACAAATCAACCTATTGACACAACTCATGCCACCCTCCATTTTTAACATTTCACACAATCGCGCCGTCACCGCGGCTCATACCGCCCGGGCATACCGCATGCAATTGTCAGTTTATCATTATTTTTTTGTTATCTTTGTGATATAATGTCGCGGACAACAATATGATGACAAAACCACCAATGAACAGCATTGCCGTAATAGCAGGAGCAGGACCCGCAGGACTCACAGCAGCCTACGAGTTGTTGAAACGTACAAAAGGCCGCATAATTCCGGTTGTCTATGAACAATCGGAAGAGATCGGAGGCATATCCCGCACCGTCAACCATAATGGCAACCGGATCGATATCGGAGGCCACCGCTTCTTCAGCAAAGACGAAAACATAATGCAATGGTGGCGCGACATAACGCCGATGCAGGGAGCGCCGGCAATCGACGACCGCATTCTCGGCAAAGAGCGCGAACTGGCTCCCGGGGGGCCTGACCCCGATGTCGAAGACCGCGTGATGCTCACACGCGACCGCGTCAGCCGCATATTCTATCTCCGCAAATTTTTCGACTATCCCATATCACTGAAATGGCGCACATTCGCCAATATGGGTCTGTGGCGCACAATAAAGGCAGGATGCGGTTATCTCAGCTCCACTTTGCACAAGCGCAAGGAGGATTCGCTCGAGAATTTCTACATCAACCGCTTCGGCAAGCCGCTTTACTCCATGTTCTTCGAGGACTATACGGAGAAAGTGTGGGGGCTTCACCCATCAAGGCTCGGCGCTGACTGGGGCTCTCAGAGAGTGAAGGGACTGTCGCTGTCAGGCATACTCAAGGAGGTGATTACGCGGCCTTTCCGCTCCGACAAGTCGAAAGTGGAGACTTCGCTTATTGAAGAATTCATCTATCCCAAATATGGACCGGGGCAATTGTGGGAATGCGTGGCAGCTGACGTAGACAACCTTGCCGGAAAGAAAGCCGTCATCACCGGACATCAGGTCACGGCTGTCAACATCGGCCCGGACAACAAGGTAGTGTCGGTAGAGACTACCGACAGCTCGGGCGCCGTCAGCACCACACCCTGCGACTTCTTCATATCAACCATGCCGCTCGCCGAACTCATTCCCGCGCTCAAAGGCATAGACGTGCCCGCCGAAGTGATGGAAACGGCCACAACCCTTCCATATCGTGACTTCATCACCGTCGGACTTCTGCTCGACAGGCTTCAGATTGTCAACGAGACCAGACTGCGCACCTACGCCGGCCGAGTGCCCGACACATGGATCTACATACAGGAACGCGACGTACGCATCGGCCGCCTGCAGATATTCAACAACTGGTCGCCCTACATGGTGAAAGATTACGAAAACACCGTATGGATCGGCCTCGAATATTTCTGCACCGAAGGCGACGACCTGTGGCAGATGCCCCGGGACAAATTCATCGAAATGGCGATAGCCGAACTCGAGCATATCGGCATAATAAAGGCCGAAGGTGTCATGGACTCCGTTCAGATCAAAGTCCGCAAGGCATATCCCGCCTACCACGGCAGCTACTACAGTCTCGACAAAGTGCGCGCTTTCCTCGACACAATCCCCAACCTCTACTGCATCGGACGCAACGGACAGCACCGCTACAACAACATGGACCACTCCATGCTCACCGCCATGGAATGCGTCGGCAACATCATAAACGGCGTCGACACAAAAGACAACATCTGGCAAGTCAACACCGAAGGCAATTATCACGAATCCAAGTAATCAACGCCGCCCCGACCTTCTCTCCCCCTCCCCGACAAACCGAAACATAACATATCAACACGACATGAACAAAACCATCTTATCACTGCTTGCCGCAGCATCGTGCGCGGCAGGCGCGGCCGCCGCAACAGCCTCTGCGCCGGTCGACAACGTCAGCATTCTTGTCGGCACAAACTCCGTGTTCGAGCTGTCGACAGGCAACACCTATCCGGCCATCGCACGCCCGTGGGGCATGAACTTCTGGACCCCCGTATCCGGAGAAATGGGCAACGGATGGACCTACAACTACAACGCCACCAAGCTACGGGGCTTCAAACAGACCCACCAGCCAAGTCCCTGGATCAACGACTACGGCCAATTCGTCATAATGCCCATAACCGGCAAAAAAACAGTCGACGAAAACGAACGCGCAAGCTGGATATCGCATAAAGCCGAGACAGCCACACCCTACTACTACAGCATTTATCTCGCCGACTATGACGTCACCGCCGAGCTCGCCCCGACCGACAGAGCCGCCATCTTCCGCTTCACATTTCCCGAAACCGACGAAGCATATATCGTCGTCGACGCCCTCGACAACGGATCATCAATCGAGATACAGCCCGACAAAAACCGCATCGTGGGTTATACGACAAAAAACAACGGTGGCGTTCCCGACAACTTCCGCAACTACTTCGTGATAGAATTCGACCGCCCGTTCACCTACACCGCAGTTGCCGACAGCAACATTCTCGACGAAAGCCGTAAAAGCATCACCACCGACCACGCCACCGGTCTCGTCGGCTTCACCACAAAACGTGGCGACACTGTCAATGCCCGCGTCGCATCTTCATTCATCTCTCCCGAGCAGGCCATAATCAACCTCGGCGAACTCGCCGGCAACGACATCGACCGGATTGCCGCCGAAGGCCGCGACTGCTGGAACGAACTCCTCGGCCGCATCGAGATAGAAGATGACGACATCGACCATATACGCACATTCTACTCATGTCTCTACCGCTCCCTTCTCTTCCCCCACAAACTTTACGAATACGATGCCGACAACAACATCAGGCACTACAGCCCCTACGACGGAAAAATTCACGACGGATACATGTTCACAGGCACAGGCTTCTGGGACACTTTCCGATCCCTCTTCCCCCTTGTCAACCTCGTATACCCCTCGATGGGCAAGGAGATGCAGGCCGGCTGGGCCAACGTCTACCGCGAAAGCGGTTTCCTGCCCGAATGGTCAAGCCCCGGGCACCGAGACTGCATGGTAGGCAACAACTCGGCTTCTGTCGTCGCCGACGCATGCTTCAAAGGCCTGACTACGCCTGAAGATGCCGAAGTGCTGTGGGAAGCTGTCACTCACGGAGCCAACAGCGTGCACCCCACAATATCCTCAACCGGACGCCTCGGCTACGACCACTACAACCGCCTCGGCTACGTACCCTACAACATAGGCATAAACGAAAGCGCCGCGCGCACTCTCGAATACGCCTACGACGACTGGTGCATCTACAAGATGGGACAGGCTCTCGGACGTCCACGCAAAGAGTATGAAATATACGGACGCCGCGCCATGAACTATGCCAACCTGTTCGACAAGGAGCACAACCTGATGCGCGGACGCAACGACGACGGGTCTTTTCAGACTCCTTTCAACCCGCTGAAATGGGGCGACGCTTTCACCGAAGGCAACTCTTGGCACTACACCTGGTCAGTATTCCACGACCCGCAGGGTCTCATCGACCTGATGGGCGGCGACAATAAATTCAACGCCATGATGGACTCGGTATTCGTGCTCCCGCCCGTATTCGACGCAAGCTATTACGGCATTGTAATCCATGAAATCCGCGAAATGCAGATCATGAACATGGGCAACTACGCCCACGGCAACCAGCCGATACAACACATGATATATCTCTACGACTACTCACTGCAGCCATGGAAAGCGCAATACTGGCTCCGCGAAGTGATGGACCGCCTCTACTCGGCCGATCCCGACGGATACTGCGGCGATGAAGACAACGGTCAGACTTCCGCCTGGTACGTATTCTCTTCAATGGGATTTTATCCCGTCAATCCCGCCGGCGGACAATACGCCATCGGCACGCCATACTTCAAAAAAATGAAGCTTAATCTTGAAAACGGCAACACCGTCACAATCAACGCCCCCGGCAACAGTCATGACAACCGCTATATCCACGCAATGCATCTCAACGGACATCTTGACAACCGCAACTTCATCACCTACGACGATATCATTAACGGCGCGGTAATCGATTTCTCCCTCTCCGACACCCCCGACACCATCCGCGGCACCGCACAATCCTCCCGACCCTACTCATTCTCCACCGACCCCCTACGCAAATAATCCGCCATGAGGGGGTTGCAGAACTCAGAGAAATACCCTCAAAAAGTAGGGACGCACGGCTCGTGCGTCCGCCAATACCCTGATTATCAGGCGCAATATTCGGACGCACGGCTCGTAAAACACCATCAAGATAATAATAAAAAGCGCAGACCCGACAGTCTGCGCTTTTTATTATTATCATTAATGACCATTATCAGTCGAAAACTCCTTCGAAACTTTCCTCCACAGTCTCCTCTTCGTCATATTCACCATAATACTCTCGCTCGCACAGATCCATATCGGGGAACGAGAAACGGCTCGACTGACTGTAAGGCAGCTTCGGGTCATCATAAACCTTGCGTATATACTTGCCATAGATCGGAAGCGCCATCGACGCTCCCTGACCGTTAGCCATAGTGTTGAAGTGGATATAGCGCTCGTCGCCGCCTACCCACACTCCCGACACAAGCTCAGGCGTGAAAGCCATAAACCAGCCGTCGGAATTGGAGTTGGTCGTACCGGTCTTGCCTCCCATCTGCGCGGTAAGATTATACGGCGCGCGGCGCAGACGGTTACCCGTACCGGAGTCGACCACATTGAGCAAGATCGACAATATCTTGTAATATCCTTTTTCCGAGAGCACCTGATTCTGTTTCGAATGAAACTCGCTGACCACATTGCCGTTTGAATCCGCAATTGCAGTCACAAACATAGGCTCCACATGCAGCCCCTTGTTGGCAAACGCCGTATATGCCCCCACCATCTCGCGCACCGAAACATCACACGGTCCGAGACACAGCGCAAGCACAGGGTCAATCTTGTTCGTGATGCCGAAATTGTGCATATATCTCACGAGAGTAGCCGGCTTCAGCGCCGCCATAAGACGCGCCGATATCCAGTTGTTGGAGTTCGTAAGAGCCCAGCGCAGCGTCACCATCTCGCCGACATGCGACGACCCTGAGTTACGCGGCGACCACGGACGGCCCACCTCGTCATATATCGTGGGCTGCTCGTTAAGGAACTCATCGCACGGCGTGTATCCCTCATCCATCGCGTATGCATAAAGGAACGGCTTGATTGTCGAACCCACCTGACGACGACCCGTCGACACCATGTCATACTGGAAGAAATTGAAATCCGGACCGCCCACGTAGGCCTTCACGTGTCCTGACACAGGCTCCATCGACATAAAGCCGGTGCGTAGTATATGCTTGTGATAAAGCACCGAGTCACGCGGCGACATAATCGTATCCTTATACCCCTTGTCATTGTCGTATGTGAACACTGTCATCGGTATCGGAGTGTTGAATTCCTTGTCAATCTGCTCCTGTGTGGCATGATTGAGACGGAGTATGCGCATGCGCTCCGTATCCTTCATCGCCTTCTCTATAAGTTTGTCAAGCTGCGACTGCGACAGTTCCGATCGGTTGGTCGTATACGGTGCGCCCTTCACCCCCTTCTTCTCCTTGAAAAACCGCTGCTGGAGATCCGACATGTGGTCATGCACTGCCTCCTCGGCATATTTCTGCATGCGGGAGTCTATTGTGGTGTATATGCGCAATCCGTCGGTATAAAGATTATACTTCGACCCGTCGGGCTTCGGATTTTTCTCTACCCAGCCAAACAGCGGATTGTTGACCCACGCAATAGAGTCATCGACAAATTTCTGCTGCTCCCACGCCGCATAATTCGAGCGCACCGGCAGCTTCGCCGTCATTATTCTGCGCAGCTCCTCACGGAAATACGGAGCTATGCCTGTCTTGTGGTCTATGCGATGGAATTTGAGACCCAGCGGGAGCTGCTTGAGCGAATCAGCCTGCTCGCGCGTGATTTTCTTCGCTTTCACCATCTGCTCGAACACTGTGTTGCGGCGCGCTGTGGCATTGTTGGGATTACGCACCGGATTATATAGCGACGGATTTTTCAGCATACCCACAAGCACCGCAGCCTCATGAAGTTCAAGATCCTTGGCCTCTTTGCTGAAATAGATATTGGCGGCCGAACGTATGCCCTTGGCATTATAAAGAAAGTCAAACTGATTGAGATACAGCTTTATAATCTCCTCTTTCGAATAAAAGCGCTCCAGCTTGACAGCCATCACCCACTCGTCGAGCTTCTGACGCGCACGTGCCGACGCGCTTCGTGCCGGCCGGTCGGTATAAAGCAGCTTTGCGAGCTGTTGCGTGATTGTCGAGCCGCCGCCCGAACTCTTGTCGCCGGCAACGCCCGTCTTGAACACCACTCGCAGCAACGCTCTGATATCAACTCCCGAATGCTCGGTAAAACGGGAGTCTTCCGTGGCAATCAACGCATCGATCAGACACGGCGCGATATCCTCATAGTCGGCATACATTCGGTTGCTGTTACTGTTGTAGAAACGACCCATCTCCTCGCCGTCAGCCGAATAGATGACCGTAGCATATTGGTCGATAGGATTTTTCAGGTCATCGATATCAGGCATATCGCCTATGACGTTATTGTATGACAACAGGAAAAATCCGAGCGACAGCACCGTAATGAGGCCGAACACCGACCACATCGTCGCTATCACGATTCGGTTTATCTTACGCCTGCGAGGTGTCTTGCCATACTTGTCTCTCTCCTTTCCCGGAGTATTGTCGTTTCCACCTCCGCCAGTGCTGTGAAACGGAGTGTCATCATCCAGTATCTTTATCAAATCTTCACTCATAATCTATTCTTGTCAAAACTTCCCGAGCTCTGAGCCTCGATAGTGCCACGCTTCTCCGATACTGATCTTTTTCAAAACAGACAGCAGATGCTGCCGCGGCATATCCTTCTCAGGCCGGTTATGAAAATTGGTTCTCGGCAGTCGCATATCCCCGGACCGGCCGGAAATACGTCTTTAATTCACAAAGATATATATTTTTCGCCAATGACGATTAGTCATGTTATATAATAATTACTAATTTTGCAGCAAAATTGTGACCGATGACTTCCACGTTTAATACAATGCAGACCCTCAAACGCCGTTTCTTCGCCATGCGCAACGGCCTTCTTGCCGACCAGATGCGACGTGCCGGCTCCAATTTCCGCATCATCTTCGGCCTGAATATCATTCAGTTAAACGAAATAGCGGCCGACTACGGACACAACCCCGCTCTCGCCTCCGCTCTGTGGGACAACACCACCACACGCGAAAGCATGCTGCTCGCACCGATGCTCTGGCGACACGACGATTTTGACCTCGACAGCATTCTCAGACTGTGCGCCTCGGTCACCGACCCTGAAGTCGCCGATATCCTGTGCCACCGCCTGCTCAAAATACGTCCCGACGCCGACACCATCATTGAGAGCCTCGCTTCCGCCGGAACTCCTCTCTCGCGCTACACCGCGATGAGGCTTGCGCTGCCTCTGATCGGCAACAAAATCACTCCTGAAAAAGCGCTCGCAATCGCAGCCGCCGAGATTGAAGCAAAAAATCCATTGACCCTCTCTCTGGCGACAATGCTCAGATCCGAAGCCGAATTCTTCCTCGAGGAGCCGGACTGATCACACCTTGGTTCTCGTCATGTAGTCACCGAACCACACCCCGCCGATTATCAGCGCACACCCCACGCAACCCATCAGCGTCAACGGGTCGTCAGGCAGTATGATTGCCGACACTATCATAGTCATGACCGGCTGGAAATAGAGATAGTTCGACGCCTTTATCGCCCCGAGACGTTTCACCGTCAGCGACCATATCACGTATGCCAATACCGACGCGGTCAAGCTCAGAAACACCAGATTTAACAACACTACCGGCTCACCGAGCGCCGACAACGGAGCTGTCTCCGGCTCAAATGCGAGAAACGGCAATGCCGTCAGAAGCCCGTAGAAAAACGTCTTGCGCGTAATGAACAGGGCAGAATAATTGGCGTTGACCTTGCGCAGCACTATGCTGTAGATAGCCCACGAAAACGCCGCCGACAACGCCAGCAGGTCGCCCAATGGCATTACCTCCAGATGAAATCCTGACTTGAATATTATACACCCAACGCCCGTTATGGCGATTATCGAACCCAGATACACCCACAATCCCGGGCGCTCGTTCTTATATATCGCGCCGATAAGCAGCGTCGTAAGCAACGGCGACAGCGTCGTAAGCAACGACACATTCGAAGTCAACGTATAATTCAACGCCGTATTCTCCGCTATGAAATAAATCGACCCGCCGCAAAGTCCGCACACGGCAAACAGCAGTTCGTCAACCAACGAATTTGACCACAACTTCTTATGGCACACCGCAAGTATCATCAGATACGCCACTAAAAAACGGTACAGATATATCTCCACCGCATGCAGCCCCGCATCAAGAAGCACCTTTGTCGATACAAACGACGCGCCCCACACCGCAATAACCGAAATTGCCGCTATATGGAATAGTAATGCCGACTTACGTTCTCCTGCTGAAGTTGATTGTGCCATATTGAAATTCATACTCGGGTTTACTTGTCAGCCTGACGCATCGGCAATGTCTCCACAGCTGCGCATGGCTGTTATATATCCCAAAATTAGATATTTTTAATCAACCCGCAAAACCATCTTTCAAAAAAAATTGTATAATATTTAAACTTAAGTGGCCCGATTGGTATCATTATACACCGGACCGATTATCAAAAAGTATGCAATTATTGCAAAAAAAGAATAAAATGTAGCTTATTACATCAGAGTTTTATACCTTTGCAAAAATTTTGACAAATATTTACTAAATTTTTAACACAATGAAAATTTTCAGATTTACAGCAGCAATAGCTCTCGCAGGCTGCATGCTCGTCCAGGTCGGATGTTCGTCAATGACCAACACCGGTAAAGGTGCATTGATTGGCGGAGGCGGCGGTGCCGGTGTCGGCGCTGCTCTCGGTGCTATTATAGGCGGTGGCAAAGGTGCCGCTATCGGTGCCGGTATCGGCGCAGCTGTCGGCACAGGTGCTGGCGCGCTCATCGGCAACAAGATGGACAAGCAGCAGAAACAGCTTGAAGAAGAACTCGCCAACAAGGCCACTGTCGAGGAAACTACCGACCAGAACGGTCTCCGTGCCATCAAGGTCACTTTCAACGGCGGAATTCTCTTCCCCACCAACGGCACTACCCTCAGCGCTTCGGCTAAAACCGAACTGTCGCGTTTCGCTCAGTCGCTCATCACCAACCCCGACACCAACGTGCAGATCTACGGCTTCACCGATGATACCGGCTCTATGTCTGTCAACGAACGAGTTGCAACCGGACGTGCCGACGCCGTGCGCGCATATCTCCTCAACTCGGGCGTAGGCGCCAACCGTCTGTTCGCACAGGGTCTCCCCATGCAGGACTACATCGCATCCAACGCCACAGCTGAAGGCCGCGCTCAAAACCGCCGCGTCGAAATCTACATCACCGCCAACCAGACGATGATCGACAAGGCCAACGCCGGAACTCTCCAGTAATCACCCTCCCGGTCACCCATCTGCGGCTGACCGGCCTGCAATAAAAAACGGCATCTCCGCCGACCTCGCACGAGGCACAGCGGAGATGCTGTTTTTTTATAAAAATCACGGTTCAAGCCGAAATAACAGCACATGGCAATATAATAATACCCGGCTTTACCTTGAAGGTGTTGCAGCACTTCACATTGTAGGGACGCACGGCTCGTGCGTCCGCCAACATCCTGATTATCAGACACAACACTCGGACGCACGAGCCGTGCGTCACTACTCTTTTGAGGCATTCCTCCGAGTTCTGCAACACGCACACAACAATACTAAACCGAGACAATGCACTGCAATTCAGGCTTGAGCCAAAATCACTTCAGGCGCTCACGCGTGTCATGCAGAAACCGCCCCATTGCCGCGCTGTCGCGGTTGGCGACAATCTCCTGCAACTGCGAAAGCTTCTCCTGTATCTTCGACAGCTGCGCCGGAGTGTTCGGATTAAACAGTATCTCACTCAGCAGATAGTCATCCTCCGACATAAGTCCCCGCGCTATAGCCATGTGGCGCTTGAACGTCGTGCCCGGAGCATCCTGATGCTCCATCACTCCCGCAAACACCAGCGTCGACGCAAACGGTATCGACAGCGAATAAGCTATCGTCAGATCATGCTCCTCGAAACTATACTCCTCGATATGCAGATGCAGCGAGTTGTAAAGGTCTCTGAAAAAAGTCTTGCCAAGATGGTCACTCTCACTTATGATGATCGCATTCTCGTCGGCCAGATTGCTCAGCGACGCGAATGTCGGGCCAAACATCGGGTGGGTCGACACAAACGGGTGTCCGCAATTGGCATAAAACTCCGGCAAGCCCGTCTTTACCGATGCGATGTCACTAAGTATCGCCCCCTTGGGCAGAGCGGGCATCACCGCTTCAAATGCCGGAAGCGTATATTTCACCGTCGCCGCATTGATCACCATTTCAGGCTCAAACGCCTTGATCTCGTCAAGCGTCGTGAAACGCAGCACATTAAACGTGAACCGCAGCCGCTCGGCATCGACATCATAGATTGCCACATGATGGTCGCGCGAAAGCACATCGGAGAAAAACGAGCCCATCTTGCCCGCACCAAGTATAAGTATCTTCATCGCCCGCCGGTTTTATCTACGGTTGAATATATCAATCTGCTGGCGCACCGACTCTTCATGTATCGCCGATAGTACCGACGTCATGAATTCGGCCGACATACCCATCTCCACGGCAAGTTTCACTCTCGACTTCATTATCGAGTCGTAGCGGCCGGCCTGAAGCACAGGAATGCGGTGCTCTTTCTTATATTGGCCGATCTCACGCGACACCCGCATACGCTTGTTAAGGCTCTCGAGTATCTCGTTGTCTATCTGGTCGATCTGCTGGCGCAGCAGCGTAAGGCTCTCTGTCGATGTCTTGGCATCACGTATCACAAGCGTGTTGAGAATGAAATTCAACACATCCGGACTCACCTGCTGAGCCTTGTCGCTCCACGCGCAGTCGGGTTCGCAATGGCTCTCCACGATAAGTCCGTCAAAGCCCATGTCAAGAGCCTGCTGCGAAAGCGGAGCCACAAGCTCGCGCTTGCCGCCGATATGCGACGGGTCGCAGACTATGGGTATATTCGGCAGACGGCGGCGCAACTCGATAGGTATATGCCACTGCGGCAGGTTGCGGTAGAGATGCTTTCCGTAGGCGCTGAAGCCGCGGTGTATAGCTCCAATGCGGCGTATTCCCGCATTGTAAAGGCGCTCCATTGCTCCGATCCAAAGCTCCAGGTCTGGATTGACCGGATTTTTCACAAGCACAGGCACATCCGCTCCGGCATCGGCAAGCGCATCGGCTATCTCCTGCATCGCAAACGGATTGGCCGACGTTCGCGCACCTATCCACAGCAAGTCGACTCCCGCCGCAAGCGCGGCCTCGACATGCTGGCGTGTAGCCACCTCGGTCGACGTATACATCCCGGTCTCTGCCTTTACCTCCTTAAGCCACTCAAGACCCTCGGCGCCCACACCTTCGAAGCCGCCGGGCTTCGTGCGGGGTTTCCATATTCCCGCGCGGAATATCTTTATCCCGTTGGCTGCAAGCTGACGCGCCGTGTCAAGCACCTGTTCGCGCGTCTCCGCCGAACACGGACCGGCTATCACCATCGGTGCGTTGGCATCCACTCCTTCAAAAACTATCGGTTGTAAATCTGTCATTGTCATTATCGTAGTTATTTCGTTTTGTCATTCATTTTTATAATCCGCGCAAGCGCCTCTCTCATGCGCTCCGCCGGTGTGCAGAGCGACACTCTGACATACCGCTCACCTTTCGACCCGAAGATAAATCCCGGAGTTATAAACACTCTCGCCTCGTCAAGCACACGGTCGGCAAGTGCCTCGCCCGACGCTTCCGCGTCCGACACCTTTCCCCAGAGAAACAGACCCTGCTGCGTGGCGTCATAACTGCATCCGAGCGCATCCATTATCTCCTCGGCAACCTTCCGGCGCTCGCCATACACCGCATTCACTTCGGCATACCACTCGTCGCCAAGTCCGAGCGCCTTGACCGCCGCAAGCATCACCGGCTTGAACTGGCCTGAGTCGATATTCGACTTTACTTTGAGCACCCAGCTGATAAACGTAGCGTTCGACGCGGCCATGCCCAGACGCCATCCCGCCATATTGTGGCTTTTGCTCAGCGAGTTCATCTCTATCACCACATCCTTCGCGCCCTCTATCGAAAGCATCGACTGCGGATTGTCATTGAGTATGAAACTGTAGGGGTTGTCATTGACAATCACTATGCCGTGACGACGCCCGAAATCCACAAGACGCTCATAAAGCGCCTTTGACGCACGTGCTCCCGTGGGCATGTTCGGATAATTGACCCACATCAGCTTCACCCCTGACAGGTCACTCTTCTCCAGCGCATCGAAATCAGGCTCCCAGCCGTTGTTCTCGTCGAGCTCATAGCTGACGATACGCGCCCCCACAAGTTTGCTCACCGACGAATACGTCGGATAACCCGGATTGGGCACAAGCACCCCGTCGCCGGGATTGAGAAATGCAAGCGACACATGCAGCACACCCTCCTTCGAGCCTATCAGAGGCAGTATCTCGCTGTCGGGATTGAGTTCCACGCCATAATATCTTTTATACCAGTCGGCATATCCCTTGCGAAGCGCCGGAATGCCGGTATAGGGCTGATAGGAATGGTTGCCCGCATCGCCGGCCTCACGTGCAAGTGTCTCTGTCACTTCGGCATGCGGCGCACGGTCCGGGCCGCCTATTCCCAGCGAGATGATGTCGGCGCCTGCCGCATTGAGCGCGGCAACCTCCTTGAGCTTACGCGAGAAATAATATTCTTCGATGGCATCGACCCGCGACGCCGGTCTTATATTGTCCGGTTTCATATCTGTCATAATCATAAATCTGTGTCACAATGGGCATATTCGCCAAGTATCTTGAAATCATTTGTCAGCGGGCGGGCGGCATCGATTGCCTGACGGTAACGGGTATAATTGTCAAACGTCAGGTCGACATAAAAGCGATACTCCCACTCGCGGCCGAGTATCGGCAACGACTGTATCTTCGACAGGTTCATGTCGTAAAACGAAAATATCGTCAGCACCTTCGACAGCGCCCCGTTCGTATGCGGAAGCGTGAACACCACCGACGCCTTGTCTACCGGCCGGCGCAACGACGCCTCCTCGGCCTGAAGCGGATCGGCAAGTATCAGAAACCTCGTGAAATTACGCTTGTTCGTCTCTATGCCGCGCTCAAGGATATTCAGTCCGTAAAGCTCTGCCGCATATTCGCCGCACACCGCCGCGTGACCCGTCAGATTGCCTTCCGCTATCTCACGCGCCGACCCTGCCGTGTCAAACTTCTCTATCTTCTTCAGATTAGGGTGACGGCGCAGATAATTTTCACACTGCATCAGCGCTATAGGGTGAGAGTTCACCTCCGTAAGCTCCGATATCTCCTGACCGGGCAACGCGGCAAGCACATGCGATATCCGCATCTTCTGCTCGCCGATGATGCGCAGATTGCTCTGACGCAGCAGCTCATGATTCTGGAGCAGCGAACCCGCTATCGTATTCTCTATCGCAAGTATTCCATACATCGACGCGTCTGACGCAAGCACGTCAAACATGTCGTTGAACGTGTCACACGCCACGGTCTCGATATCCTCGCCCGAGAAATAAATCCTCGCCGCGGCATCATGATAGCACCCTGCCACCCCCTGTATCGTTACTCTTCGCTTCATATATTAGTAAAAAAAAATCCCGCCTTTTACAACGGGATTTTATATCTTGTTAATCATTTAAACGTCAAATTAAGCTATATGCCATAAAACCCCTGTTTTTATCTTTTGTCAAAATAAAAATAAAAAAAAGAATAATATGAGCTAAATCGAGTCATTATTTTGTCAATTGTTGTCTTTTGATGTTGCAAAGTTAGCTATTTGTTTTTAATTAACAACTTTTTTATTACATTTTTTCACCCGAAACCCCTTTATTTTGAAAATTTACTCATCTTTTCTTCCTTTTTTATACTCCAATATGCCACATGACTGTTGATTTTATCCTGCCCAAGCATTATATTTGTAATCAAGCAACCGCAATTATCATGAAACTCAGCATACGCAACCTCAACATAGTCCGGCAGGCCGACATCACCGTCAACGGTCTCGCTGTCATTGCCGGCGAAAACGGCACCGGCAAAAGCACCATAGGCAAGACTCTCTTCGCCACTCTCAAAGCCATCGCCGCAGCGCGCGGAAACTCTTCAGCCACGCGCGACAACGCCATAGCCGACCTTGCCGACCCCATATTCAGCCGGCTTTTCCGGTTACGCCTTTCCGACGACGGCCATAAAATCGAATCCGCATTTCCCGCCTCCCGCTCCACATTTATCAGCGAGATATCATCACTCACCTCAGCCGACGACGTTGACCGATACTTCGCTCCGGTTCTCGAAGCCGTGACCGACACCTCCCTGCGTCACCTGCTCGAGTCTGACATCAACGCGCTTTCATCATACATCGCCATGCCGGCCGACTCCGGCGCCACAATCGCCTCGGCTCTCGACAGCATGCTGCGAAGCGAGTTTCTCGGCAATATATCATCCGGAAGCGCCGACGGGTCAAAAGTCTCGTTCTCCGACACGGCATCCGACTCATCGCTGTCTTACACAATAAGCCACTGCGAAGCATCCATAACCCGCCACTCAGCACACCCCGCCTTCCGCGACGCCACCTACATCGAGTCACCGCTCTACCTCCACCTGCTCGACATCCTCGGCAAAGTGTCCGGAGCCCGCATATTCGGCGACCCCGACTCTCCCGCCTCCCTGCTCCTTCCCGCACATGTGGCCGATATCGTCGAAAAAATCGAACTGCTCCGCTACACCGCCGACATGCGCGCCCCTCGCTCGCCGCAACTGTCATCCACCCTGTCGCAGATTGCCGGAGGCGAATTCTTCTACGACTCCGCACGCCACGCTATCATGTTCCGTCAGGGCGACAACGACATCGTGCCGCTCAACGTCGCATCCGGCGTCAAAAGCCTCGGGCTCCTGCAGATTCTCCTCGACAACAAAATCGTCGCACCCGACCGGCCTCTCATCTGGGACGAACCTGAAAACCACCTCCACCCGTCATGGCAGATACGCCTCGCGCAGTTCCTCGTCATACTCGCCGCACAAGGCATCCCGGTAATCGTTTCCACCCACTCCCCCTACTTCATTCAAGGCATACGCCATTTCGCCGTAAAACTCCGCGCAGAGCAATTCGTCGATTTCTACCTCACCGAAATGGACGGCACATCATCCATAACACAATGCGTCAACGACGACCTCAACCGCATATTCATAAAACTCGCAGCCCCGCTCAACGAAATAATGGACCTCCCCGACTGACACCCCCTCAACAACAGCAACCCTAACAACAATAGCAACAATAGCAACCCAAAGCCCCCTCAACTGCGAATTATGAATTATGAATTATGAATTAAAAAAATGACCGTCCGGGAACTATTCAAAAAACTGCGCACGCAACACCGTGCCCTCGTCGGCCCCCTCTGCCGGCTCCACTCACTGTGCCAGACAGCCGACTACTGCACACAACCCGCCAAAACCCCGGTAATCAACTTCGACAGAATAAAAGAAATCTATTGCCGGAAAAAAGGCATAATACACATGCCCCCCTCTGTCGACGCCATAACCATATCACACTCCGGACACACATTCTGCTTCATCGAACTCAAAAGCTGGGTCAAATACCTCGCCTACACCAAAAACGTCGACGCCGAAGCCATCGACCGACAGGTTCACAGATACCACTTCCGCGAAAAACTACAGGCAAGCATGCAGATATGCACCGAAATGTCCGACCCCGACTTCTTCAGCGTCAACGACTTCGCCTACCTCATAGTCACCGACGCCGACGCACAGTTGCGCACCGACGCCGCACAGAGCTTCGCAATGGCCATGTTTTCACTCGCCGAAACATCATCACGCCGGTGGCGCCCCGAATGCATAGCCGCAACCGACCGAGCCATCTCCAAATTCCGCGGCATAAACGTACGCCACATATCCTGCCAAAACCTCGACAAAGTCCTCTCAACCCTCTGACACACAAAACACACACCCACCTCAACTACAAACCTACAACCACCCGCATCCCATCCCTTAACATCCTTAAAGACTTTAATGACCTTAACAACCTTAACGACCCTTTCCCTCACATCCCACCTACTTCCACCCCGCCACACACCACCCGACGGCTTCCGCAGGACGCCGATTATGCGTAACCCCGCACGCCGAGCCCGGCGAGGCTTGCGGGGATAACCGACAATCAATAAAAAGGCTTCCGCAGGACGCCGGTTTACACCACCTGCATCCCATTCCTTAATGACCTTAACGACCTTTCCCTCACATTTCGCCGCCCCCACAGAGAGCCGGAGGCTCGTGCCCGTGATTAACCGGGGTTCGCAGACCGCGGAGCGGGCGCCCCCCACCAAACCCGTATAAACAAAAAAAATCCGAAAGCTCCTCTCACGAGGAAAATCGGATTAAAGCCAAAAGGCAGGATTTGTGATTAAAATGTTGTTTGCAACATCAAACTAAGATTATATCATACTTACATTTCCTTTTCATCATCTATTTCCCGTTTCAACAACGCTTCACAGCGGCATCTCCACAAGATTTCGCACTTATTCAAATGCGAGCAATAGATTTAGACCACAAATGTATGCACATTTTATGACATATCCAAATTTTATACCTCTTTTTTTACATTATTTTTTAAATAATCCTTAATAACGCATTTATATACGTCGTTTCCCAAGCTCTATAACCTCCAGATCACGCATCTCACCCCCGTCTATCGTAAGCTTGACAAGCGTACGCTCATGCTGCCAGCCGTGCGTGCCCGCAGCTCCCGGATTGATATGAAGCAGACCGAGCCGACTGTCATACATCACCTTGAGTATGTGCGAATGACCGCACACCATAAGTCCCGTCCGGCCATAGATAAGCGACTGCTCGACGCCCGGAGCATACTTCCCCGGATATCCCCCGATATGACGCAGATGCACACGCACACCCTCGACCTCAAAAACCTCGACCTCACGGCACGCGCGGCGCACCTCGCCGCCATCTATATTGCCCGACACCGCACGCACCACCGGGGCAATCTCCTGCAACCGCCTCACGATGCTCATATCACCGATATCACCCGCATGCCATATCTCGTCACAATCACTGAAATGCGTCTCATAACGTTCGTCCCAGCACGAATGCGTATCCGACAATATACCTATCCTTTTCATCTTCTTTACTAATAGAGTGTTCCAAGTTATATTTTATGACTTTCTTATAAGTTCAAGAGCCACCGGTATCACCGTATTGCTGTCATGATCGAAACCGGCGATTCCCTCCGGCGCAAAATAGTCTATTGAAATCACATTGCGGCCACGATTGAGTTCCACAGCGATCGGCTCGGTCCGGCCATGCATCGAAGCCCAGTCCTCTGCCGCGCTCCACTTCTCCGGTCCTCGCTGCGGCAACACCATTATGCCGGCCATATCACCGTTCACATTCAGTATCCTCAGCGCATATTGCCGGTTCTTGTTTACCACTCCAAGCCCGTCAAGATAACGCAGCCGTATATAATACGACCCTCCGGTCGGCGAACCGTACTCAAACGATATCCGCGCATTCTTGTAGCGCGTCGACTCTACATACTTCGACGACAGCTCTTTCTTCGCCAGCACACGTCCGCCCGTAGGCGCCACTCTGCTGCACAATATCGACACACTGTCTTTCTCCGGAATATACATATAATTTTTCGACGCATACCCAGTGTATTCATTCGACACATCGGTCTCGAAACTGACCGATGTCACCGGCGCAGCATTATACAGCTCATAATGGTTACGCTCTATCAGCTCACTCACCGCCCCGTTGAGATACACTATAAACTGTCCCGACTCCGGCGAACTCACCGTAAACGTCCGCGCCCCCTCCGTCTTCACCTCCGGCGCATGAGGCATAGCGCCAGACTGAGCCGTATTGACCCCGCCGCTTGCGTTTCCGCTGCCCGAAAGCACCACCTCTATCTCATGCTTCCCCCTGATATCGGCAGGCACCTTAGCCTCTGCCGTCACCTCCCCGTCAATTGAAAATGTCGACACCACATCACCGCGCCCCCTCACTGTCACAGTCAGTTCACTGTTACGGTATCGCAGCCCGCTTATCTTACGGTAGTCGCCCAGCGCCTCATGCACAAACGGCTCCACTCTCAGCCCGTCGACACACGGCTCGATGCCGAACACCGTCCGCAGCGTCACTCCCTGCAGCAACCGGGCGGCATAACCGTCACTCACACTCAGCGCCACAAGATTTCCATAACTCAGCGCCCACGCCTCACTGTTGCCGGCGCGCGCCGACGCTATAGCCCACATCGACGCCGTAAGCGCCTCGCGGCGGCCGTCATGCGCCAACCCCTGGTCGGGATAAGTCAGTTGCACCCCGTTTTCATTCATCGGAGTGTTCGACACTATTCTCCTCGACATCGCATCACCGGCACATCCCGTTGCCACGGCAAGCCCCTGCGCCAGATTGTCGGTCGCCGTAACCGCCACCGCATACGGTCGCTGATACAGCGTCTGGCTCAGCATTCCCAGATTGGGTATCCACAGCCGCTTCCTTATATTGCCGGCTATATCATCTATAAACTCTTCGGAATAACTTCCCGGCAACACATCGTTGACATAACGCATACCGGCCACCCTGACCACATTCCCCTCAAGAGTCATCATCACTGCCGCATCCGCCGCATTGCTCCACCCCGGCAACTGACACATATCCATCCCCGGAGGCACTCCGGCAAACAATCCCGCCTCGCGGTCAAACACATATTTCAGATCGCAGTCTATCAGCCGCTTCAATGCCGTAGCCCGAAGTCTGGCACTCCCGGCATCATCCGTCATCAGCGACACCGTAGCCGCTGCCATTCCCCACCCGGCGTCTGACATCGCTACCGGCCACCTGTACTGTCCCGATGCAATTTCCACCACCTCGCCCCCGGCTATACGGCTGTCAACTGCCTCCGCCGCACTCTCTACATCCGTAAGCCCGTCAGCTATATAGATTTCGTATGGCGTAAACCGGTCATACACCCCTGCCTCCATCGGCGGCACACTGTTGAATAATGTTGAAATCAACCCGTCTGAGCTCTCCATCAGCAATCCCCCCGCATCATGCCCCGCACCGATCTCAAGTCTCACATCATCCCCAGCTCTTTTGACTACGGTGTCTCCCCTCACCGCCAATGTCAGCGACGCCGACACAAAACTGTCAGGATAAACCGTATATTCGTCACATACAAACAACGCCCCCTCTGTCTCCGTTCTACCCCCACACGACCACAGCAACGGCATAATCGCGACGGCAGCAGCAAAAAGCATCCTTCTTGCCGCTGCCGTTCCGATTTTATCCGTCACCGTCATCTTATCAAAGACCCAGTTTCTTCTTTATATCCTTGGGTATAGCCGCCTTGTTGACATAGACATCCATAGTCTTGGCAAGGAAATAAGGCTCCGAAACATAGAAAAATCCGTCATACACCTGATTTGTATCCCACGAATTCTTCACCTTGTAATAACGGTTGCCGTTCTGATCTTTGGCAATACCAACGATTTCCATACCGTGGTCATCGGTCGTCTCCTGGCGGTCAAACATCTCCTGACGCGACTCCTGAGTCACCTCTATCTCGTCACACGGACCGTCAATCTCAAACTGCTTGCTGGCTCTCTCTTTGTCCGACAGCTTCACCCAGCGGGCAAGCTCTGTCCCTTCGAGATCCGCGGCATCAGTCGGCTTGGGCATCACGGCATAACCCTTGACCCATTTGAATCCGCCCTCGCTGACATCGGCGGCCCATACCACACTATAACCTTTCTCGATTGACGAATCTACGATAGCCTTCATCTCCTCCATCGGCACATTGTAATACTGGCCCCACAGCCAGTTGTCGGCCACCTCAAGCACAAACGGCTCATAATACGGATG
>CAMWIJ010000034.1 GCA_947174275.1 uncultured Muribaculaceae bacterium | reverse complement strand
CAGAGAGCCGGAGGCTCGGTGTTGTGATTAACCGGGGTTCGCAGATCGCGGAGCGTGCGGAGACCCCGGCATCCCATAGCCACTACGACATAAGCCCGGGAAGGGTGATCCGTGGTATATGACAAAGCCGTTAGAATAAAGGTGTTGCGGACTCTGAGTTCCGCAACACCCTTATTTTGTCTAATCTGAGTCCGGATCCGGTTACTTGCTCATTTTGAATTCGAGGGTACCTCCGGCGAGGATATCCTTGTGGGAGATTTTACGGTCTTTGAGGAGCTTGCCGTTGAAACGCACTTCCTTGGGGTTGGTGTAGTCGGCGCGCTTGCGGGGTGCCTTTACTTCGAGAGTGTTGCCGTTGGGCAGATGCACGACGGCATGCTCCACTGCGGGCACTCCGAGGTCATATTCGCCCGACGCGGGATTGACGGGATAGAAGCCGAGAGCCGAGAACACATACCAGGCCGACATCTGGCCGCAGTCGTCGTTGCCTACGAGGCCCGATGAATTGTTGGTGTACATTTCCGTCATGATCTTGCTCAGATATTTGGCCGATTTGTCGGGACGGCCCACATAGTTGTAGAGGTAGGCGGCGTGATGCGACGGCTCGTTGCCGTGGGCATACTGGCCGATGAGACCCGACACGTTGCCGTTCATCTCTTCGGGCTGCTCGTCAAGAGTGAAAAATTCGTCGAGTTTTGCCTCGAACGCCTTCTTGCCTCCAGTCAGCTCGATGAGATGATCGATATCCTGAGGCACATACCAGTAATATTGCCATGCGTTACCCTCTGTGAAGGGATTGCCGCCGTTGGCGCCATGTTTCAACGGGTCAAAGGGACGGATCCACTCCCCTTTGTCATCTTTGGGAGCGAAGAAACCGCACTCTGCGTCGTAGAGATTGTCGATATTATATGCGCGGCGCATGAAATGCTCATAGTCTGCTTCCTTGCCGAGAGCCTTGGCAAGCTGCGCCACACACCAGTCGTCAAATGCCATCTCGAGCGATATTGACACCGACTGGGTCTGGACATTCTCAGGCATGTAGCCTTTCTCCTCCCACACCTTGTAGGGTGAGTTGGGGTGAGACACTGTAGCCGAACGTTTCACTGCGTCGTAGGCGCGCTCGGCATCGATGCCCGGGGTGCCTTTGAGCACTGCGTCGACTATCACCGGAATAGCATGGTTACCGATCATGCAATAGTTGTCCTGACCCCACAGATGCCAGATGGGGAGATAGCCGTAGACCTCGCAGTGACGTATCATGGAGTTGACGAAGTCGGCGTTCTCCTTGGGCGCGAGAAGCGTGTAAAGGGGATGTGTGGCGCGGTAGGTGTCCCAAAGCGAGAAGGTGGTGTATTGGTTCTCTCCTGCGGGCACCGTGGCTACGGTGTAGTCGGGTGCCATATACTGGCCGTTGACGTCATTGAATACATTTGGCTGTATGAGAGCATGGTATAATGCAGTGTAAAACACCGTCTTGGTGTCATCGTCAGCATCGATATCCACAGCCGAAAGCTGTTTCTCCCACGCGGCGTCAGCTTCCTGCGCAATCATGTCGAAACTTTTTCCGGCAGCCTCCGCCTCAAGGTTTTCCTTTGCATTCTCGCACGATACGCCCGATATGCCTACTTTCACCTCCAGAGGCTTGTCGCTCTTGGCAAAATCTATCATGGCGCGCAGTTCGCGGCCGTTGATGACATCGGCGCCCGGCTCGTGACGGCCGCCGTCGCTGAGGTCAATGCTCTCGATAGGCTCGGAGAACTCGGCATAGAAATACACCTTGCGGAGCTTGGCCCATCCGGTGATGACGCGGTAGCCCTCGACAGCGTTGGGAGCCACCTGACGTATCTGCGCGTTGATGATCTTACGGTCCCAGCTGCCTTTGACTGCGGAGTGGTCCATGTCGAGACGCACGCGGCGTGCGGCACCGGCAGGATAGGTGTAGCGGTGCACGCCCACGCGCTTTGTTGCCGTAAGCTCCGCCTTTATATTTTCCTCCTGAAGGTCAACGGCGTAGTAGCCCGGACGAGCCTCTTCGCGGTCGTGGGTGAAGCGTCCCCAGGCGCGGTCGCTCGATGTCGGGAAAAAGCATACGTCGATAAGGTCACACGCGCCAGTGCCGCTCAGTCGGGTGTGGGTGAAGCCGTGCACGTCGGCGTCGATGTCACGGTAGCCCGAGCAGTCATACCAGTCGGGGGCGGGCTGTGTGTCGGGGCTGAGCTGCACCATGCCGAAAGGCACCGTTGCCCCGGGGTAGCTGTTGCCGTAAAGACCACCCTCGATGGCGCCCGTGCCGATCATGGGATTGACATATTTCGTATAGTCGCCTGCCGAAGCGCCCATAGCGGCGGCAACGGCGGCGGCAAGCAGTATTGTTTTTTTCATTGTGTTGTTGGTTTAATGTTGTTGGTTTAAATAATTCTTCAAAAAGTAGGGACGCACGGCTCGTGCGTCCGCCAATATATTGATTGTCAAACATTTGTTTCGGACGCACGAGCCGTGCGTCCCTACTTTTTTACACCTGATCTATCAGTGTTTTCTGATTTCATAGACGCGGGAGTGCAGACGATAACCGGTAAGGATGGGAATACCGACCTCCATCAGATATTCGCCCGTATACTCGCCATACTTGAAGTCGCCGGCCTCAAAACGGTCAATCTCGAAAATATCGTAGCGGGCATTCGGGTCGAGACCCTGCAGCTTCACGTTATATTCATGTTCGCCCCAGCGGGGATAGATGTCAAAAGTGAAGATGGCACCGAGGCGTCCGTCCTTGCTCATGAACTGGTTGACAGCATGGTTGCCGTCGTAGGGTGACACAAGACGGTAAAGGTCGCCGTCGAGTATGGCGGGCTTCAGTTTCTCGTAGTTCTTGACCGCCTGTTTGACGTAGGCGAGTTCCTTCCCGTCCCATTCATGGATATTGTAATCGAAACCGAGCTTGCCCATCATCGCCACATTGGTGCGGAACTTGATTTTGACATCACCGTTCCAACGCGCCACATGCGCGCATAGCACCTTCGACGGCATGAAGTGACCCATGCCGTATTGTATGAAGATACGTTCCACAGGGTCGGTGTCGTCGCTTGTCCAGAACTCGGTGAAATATTCCAGACCCTGGAAGTCGCAACGTCCGCCTCCGCTGGCACACATCATCATCGGCACATCGGGATACTTCGCCTTGATGCGGTCGAGCACATTGTAGAGACCGCGCACGTGGTCGACATAGAGATGCTGCTGGTCTTTACCCAGATAATGGGAATAGATGTTGGTGATCTCGGCATTGCAGTCCCACTTGAAATAGGCGATATCAGGCCAGTCGGTGAGCAGTTTGTCGACTACGGAGAACACATAGTCCTGCACCTTGGGGTTCGACATGTCAAGCACAAGCTGATTGCGCTTTGTCACGATGTCGCGGTTGGGAAGCGTGATGGCCCAGTCGGGATGCTTGTCATAAAGCTCGCTCTTGGGATTGACCATTTCCGGCTCTATCCACAGACCGAACTTCACGCCGAGTTTCTTGCCCTCTTCGATTATAGGTGCGAAACCGTTGGGCAGCTTTTTCTCCATAACATCCCAGTCACCGAGCCCCTGGAGGTCGTTGTCGCGGGGATATTTGTTACCGAACCAGCCGTCGTCGAGCAGAAACATATTGACGCCCAACTCTTTGGCATCATGCATCATATTGACAAGCTTTTCCTCGTTGAAGTCGGTGCCGGTCACCTCCCAGTTGTTGAGCAGGGTGAGTCGGTCTCCGTTGCCGTCTTTCACCTTGTGGTTGCGTGCCCAGTCATGGAAGTTGCGTGAGGCCTGCCCCACACCCTTGTCGGAGTAGGTGAACACGAAATCGGGTGTTACAAACGTCTCCCCCTTTTTAAGACGGTAAGCCGAATAATAAGGGTTGATGCCCGAAATGACACGCAGACGGTTCATCTGGTCAATCTCGAAAGTGAAACGGAAATTGCCTGTCCACGACAGAGTGCCGAGCACCACGTCGCCCGCAGTCTCCGTCGCCGGCTTGTCGAGTGAAAGCATGAAGAATGGCGACACCATTGCATTGGCGCGTGAGCCGAGCTTGGTGTCGATAACCTTCTTGCCGAAGCGCAACGGCTGGCTGCTCATGGCCGCCTCACGTCCCCAGTCACCCGAAAATTCAGTCAGATAATATTCCGGAGCGTAGAAATGGAGCATCGACGAGGCATATTTCTCAAGCTCGATATCCTTCCCGGAGTTATTGGTGATTACGGAGTGACAAGTGATGATATCTTCCGGAGCGTAGGCGGTCAGCACCAGCGACACCGCATCGTTATAAACCGGGTCGGCAAGGTTAATGGTCGTGGTCGTTACACCAGGCTTCACCTCTTCAACCTTGTGGTCGACATATTTGAGTATGAGCGACGAATTGTTGTCGGCGTGGTTGATATGCAGCGCCGGCTCGAACTGGTCGGTATATCCGTGGGTGGTGAAAGCCTCAACACCCTGACCCAGCGAAGCGTAACTGTCATCGGCCATACGCTTGCCGAAATAGCTCTGACACAGTGTGCCGTCGTCGCCGACCATATAGCGGAGAGCCACATTGTCGGTGCTCACCGTAATGGGAACAGCGGCAAAAACCGTTGCCGATAATGCCGCCATTCCGAGTGATACAATTATTTTTTTCATGCCGTCAAGTCTTATAGGGAGTTTTTAACACTCACTTAGAAACTGTTTAAATTTATATGATATAGATTTTGAGAAGTATTGTCGGATTGATTTTTGTTTGTGATGAGGGAGCGTAGCCGTAGCTACGTGACCGAAGAATAAACAAAAAGACTCCGACAAGACTCTCAAAAGCAAAGTGATATGAATTTTAAACAGTTTCTTAATCAATCGACACCTCATAGAGACGCGATGACAGTTTGTTGCCGGTAAACATCGGCAATCCCACGCTCATCAGGTAGTTGCCCGAGTAGCGGCCGATATGGCTGTCGTTGCCGTCGTGACGGTTGATTTCCTTGACACTGTAGGTCTTGTCGGGGTCGAGGCCGGCCATCTTCACGTTATACAGCTTCTCATTGTAGCGGGGATACACGTCAAAAGCGAACACCACGGCGCTCTTCTTGTCCTTGGTGACATACATCGTCGAGGTGTGCTCCCCTTCGTAAGGCGATACCAGACGATACTGGTCACCGTGGAGTATGGCAGGCTTCAGGCGGTTGTATTCGCGCACTGCCTGCTGCGCGTAGCGGAGGTCGCCGTCGTTGAGTTCATGCAGGTTGATGTCGAAGCCGAGCTTGCCCATCATGGCAACGTCGGTCTTGAACTTGATCGAAGCGTCGTGGTTCCATGAAGTGACATGGGCGCAGAGGGTCTTTGCCGGGAACACCTGCGAATAACCCCACTGTATGAACAGACGCTCGACGGGGTCGGTGTTGTCGCTGGGCCAGAACTCGGTGAAATATTCCAGACCCTTGTAGTCACCGCGGCCGCTGCCGCCGGCACACATCATGATCGCCAGGTCGGGATACTTGGCCTTGACGCGGTCAAGCACATTGTAGAGACCTTTTACATAATCGACATAGAGATGTTTCTGGTTTTTCTCGTAGGGAGAGTAGATGTTGGTGATGGGAGAATTGCAGTCCCACTTGAAGAATGCTATTTCGGGATACTTGGTCTTGAGGTCGTCAAGCACGGAGAACACATAGTCCTGCACCTTGGGATTGCTCAGGTCGAGCACGAGCTGGTTGCGGAAATAATATTCGTCGCGGTTGGGAAGGGTGATTACCCAGTCCTTGTGCTTTTCGTAAAGCTCACTCTTGGGGTTGACCATCTCGGGCTCAATCCACAGACCGAACTTCACACCCTGTTTTTTAGCCTCTTCGATAACAGGATAGAAGCCGTTGGGAAGTTTTGCCACATTCTCGCCCCAGTCACCCAGACCGGCGGTGTCGCTGTTGCGCGGATATTTGTTGGCAAACCAGCCGTCGTCGAGCAGGAACATGTCGACGCCCAGAGTCTTTGCGTCCTTGCAGAGCTGAATGAGCTTGGCCTCGTCGAAGTCGAAATAGGTGGCCTCCCAGTTGTTGAGCAGCGTCATGCGGTCGCCCATGCCGTCTTTCAGACGATACCGGCGCGCCCAGTCGTGGAAGTTGCGGCTCGCGCCACCCTTGCCCTGCTGCGACAGTGTGAAGAAAAATTCGGGAGTGGTGAAAGTCTCGCCCTTGGCGATTGTGTACTCCGAGTTGTAGGGGTTGATACCCGAAATCACACGAAGCTGACCCTTGTTGTCAACCTCGAATGTGTAGCGGTAGTTGCCTGTCCAGCCGAGAGTACCGGCAAGCACCTCGCCCGAATTTTCCTGAGCGGGGCCGTCAAGGCCGAGCTGGAAGAACTGTGACAGAAACATGTTGTGGCGCGATCCGAGATTTGTGTCGAGCTGCTTTTTGCCGTATTCGAGTTTCTGCTCGCGGAGATTGGCCTCATTGGCCCAGTCACCGTCATACTGCGTCAGATAGTAGGCCGGACGGTTGAACGAGAGCAGCGACGAGGCATATTTCTCAAGCTCCACCGGCTTGTTCTCATTGTTGGTGATTTCAGTGCTGGCTGATATCACATCGACATCGGCAAACGCCGTGAAATGCAGTTTCACCTCATCTTTGTAGACCGGGTCGGCGAGAGTGATGACAGTCGTCACCGAGCCGTCGGCATTGGTTGAAGTGGCTGAGTCGACATATTTGAGCAGTGTCGACTGGTTGCCATCAGCATGGTTGATATGAAGCGCCGGCTCGAAGTAATCCTCCATGCCGTGGGTCAGATAGGCCTCCACGCCCTGAGGCAGATTGGCATATTCAGATCGGTCAGACAGTTTCTGTCCGAAATAACGCTGATACAGGCGGCCGTCATCTCCTACGGAAAACACCAGACCGATATTGTCAGTCTCGACAGGTATGATTTTTCCGCCGGCGGCGGCAGTAACCGCCACTACCGCCGAAGCAAGAATTAATAATGATTTTTTCATGTCTATGTTATAATTTGTTGGTTGTCGGTATTATTTGTCAGTGGCAAAGGGCACTACAGGCAGATTGTCGGCGCTGTAGAGATTGCCGTTGGGATAATCGGCCCAGTCATAGCGCGCCGCCACAGGCCGGCTGATTTTGGGTGCGGTGAGCGTTACCGTCTTGCCGTCGGCGCCGATTTCAGCTTTGGCGGCCTGCCAGTTGCCATCCTTGTCGCCGATGATAAATCCGAGGGCAGCCGATGAAGTGGCATGCACGGGAGCGTCAAAAGTAAGAGTCATTTTGCTGCCTGACACTTTGGTGCCTACGCATTTCGGTGCCTCACACGCCACATCCTGTCCGTATGTCTTGTTGCGGGCAAGCAGCGACAGACGGCGGGCCACCTCCTGCTTGTTTTTGGGGTGTATGTCGACCGGATTGCCGAGGTCTATCGCCGTAGCCACACCGGTATTGTCGAGATCAAGCACCGACAGCTGCGCGTTGCGCAAAGCCGCCCACTCCGATTCGGGCTGACAATAGCGGGGTGCGAGATAACCGGCGAGCTGCACGAAATAGAACGGCATGTCGGGATTGTTGAACGCATTGCGCCAGCCTTTCACCATCTGCGGGAACAGCACGGCATATTGGTCGGCACGGCCCACGTTGTTGCAGCCCTGATACCATATACAGCCCTTGACGGGGAAGTCGCGCAACGGATTTACCATCGCGTTGTAAAGCACGGTAGGATAGTTTGACGATGTGATTGACATCGGAGACGGTGCTATCTTCGAGAAATCGCACGACACCCTGTAAGCCCAGTCGCCGGTAAGCGACACGCGCTGTCCGTCACACTCGGCATACATCTTCGATGCGTCGCCATAGATGCCGCCTTCACCGCCATTGTCAGTTACGACAACGGTCAAAAGCGATTTGCCGGCTTTCACCATATCGGCGGGCACGGTGTATGTGCGCTCGCTGTTCCAGCCCGAGCCGCGTGCTATCTCTTTGCCGTTGAAATATGTTACATCCTCGTCATCGATGCCGGGGAAACGAAGGGTAACTTTCTTCCCGGCCCAGTCGGCGGGAATGTCGATCTGACGCTGCATGCAGACGATGCCGTCGAAGCCCGGAAGCACTGTCGACTCCCACATCGCGGGAGCGGGCATGACACCCCAGCCCTCTTCGCCGCCATGATATCTGTCGACGGCATAGTCGGTCTTGGCTGACTTAAATCCTTCTCTCCACTTTTCGAAGCGGGCCTCGTTGAGCCGACGCATCTTGTCGACATCGTCGCCGGCTTCTTTCAGGTCACTCTTCTCGTCGTCAAAACCGGGCACACTCTCAAGATATTCCAGAGGAGTCCACGCCTCGGCCGAAGTGCCGCCCCAGGTCGTGTCGATTACACCGACGGGCACCCCGAGCTTTTCGGCAAGCTCGCGGGCATAGAAATAGGCGCAGGCCGAAAATTCAGGCACAGTGCCCGAGGTGCATTCCATCCATCCTCCGCCGTTGAAAACCACATCGTCGAGAGGCACGGTAGAGATGTTCTTGCGCACCTGAAGCAGGCGCACGTCAGGATTGTGAGCCTTTGCTATTTCGTTCTGAAAATCCATCACCTGTCCCCATCCGGCCAGAGGCATTTCCATGTTTGACTGTCCGGAGCAGAGCCACACCTCGCCCGACAGTATATTGTCGATTGTCAGCGGCTCGCCGTCATCAAACGTGATGCTGAGCGGACCGCCCGCGGCCGGAGTCGAGAGAGTGACGGTGAATTTGCCGGAAGCATCGGCCTTTACCTTGACAGCCTTGCCCCACGAGGGAGTGACTGTCACTTTCGCTCCGGGAGCGGCGACTCCCGGTATCTTGATTTCAGTGTTCTGCTGAAGCACCATGTTGTCGCCAATGTAGGCGGGAAGTTTCACAGCTGCGCCGGCGCCGGCGGCAGCCATGGCCGATATGGCCAGAATACAGATTTTTTTCATTTTATTTCGGTATTAAATTTTACTTTTCCTGTCATTTCACGGTTACGACATCTCTCAGACGGATATCGTCGGAGGCGGCACCGACCTGTATTTCAAACTCTCCGGGCTCGACCACAAGTTCCATATCCTCGTTCCAAAGCGCGAGTTCCTTCATCGGCACATCAATCTCCACGACACGGCTTTCGCCGGGAGCGAGATTGATTTTCTTAAATCCTTTGAGCTGCTGTATCGGGGTTGACACCGAACTGATGCGGTCGTGCACATAGAGCTGCACCACCTCTTTGCCCTCACGGTCGCCGGTGTTGGTGACCGTTACCTTCACGTGAAGCGTATCGGTGTCTTTAGGCTCCTTATTGTCTATCTCAAGACCTGAATATTCAAAAGTGGTATAGCTCAGGCCGCGGCCGAAATTCCATAGCGGCTCCGGCAGTTCGAACACATAGTGGAACTGCGGATTGTCAAGCGAGCCGCCGCGCTCCACCGTCTCCACTCGGTCGGTGGGATAATGGTTGTAGAAACAGGGAGTGTTGCCCGTGCTACGGGGGAACGACACCGTCAGTTTGCCCGACGGATTGACATCGCCGAGAATGACACCGGCAAGAGCGGCGCCCTGCTGCTCGCCGGAGCACCATTGTGCCAGAACGGCATTGGCATTCTCCTGAGCATATTTCATCACGAGGGGCTTGCCGCCGATAAATGTCACGATTACGGGTTTGCCTGTGGCTATAACCGCCTCAAGAAGCTGATGCTGCTTGCCGGGGAGTTCAAGCGACGACAGGTCGAAGCCCTCGCCCGAGGTGGGTTTGTCCATGCGGCGTGCAAGATAGTAGGAGCGGGTTCCGACAGCCACGACGGCCACGTCGGCTTCCTCTACCGCCTTAACGGCATCGGCTATTTTAGAGTCGTCCTGACTCCACCAATCGCACCCTTCGGAGTAAGTGACCGTGCCGCGGTCGCCCACAGCCTCGGTCAGCCCTTCGAAAAGGTCGATGCCCTCCTTGCCGTCGCAGTCTACCCAGGCATAGTCGCCCATGTTGGCGAAATGGCCGTTGGGACCCACGACACAGATTTTTGGATATTTATTGAGATCGAGAGGCAGGAAATTATCCTTGTTCTCAAGCAGGATTACAGCCTCGTCGGCCACTTGGCGCGCCAGGTCGACATGCTCCTTGCAGCGCACAGTTTTCTTTACGTTTTCGGGGTCGATTTTGTCACCCTCGAAAAGTCCGAGCTCGAATTTGGCGCGGAGTATGCGGCGGCATGCATCATCGATGACCTTCTCGTCAAGTTTGCCGTCACGCACCGATTGGGCAAGCGTGGAATAGGTCCAGCCGACTTCAAGGTCGACACCTGATTTCACCGCCTTTACGGCTGCTTCCTCCGGCGATGCCACGGCATGATGAAACGAATATATGCGCTCCACCGAACCCCAGTCGGAATAACAGTAGCCCGTGTGTCCGAGCTCGCCGCGCAGCACATCGGTCAGATAGTGCTTCGAACCGGTCACCGGCACTGCATCGTAGGCCGAGTAACAGGTCATGACGGCTCCGGGCCGCGACTCGGCGATGACACGACGGAACGGATAGAGGTAGACCGACTGAAATTCATGTTCGCCGCCGGGCACTGAGGCCGTGTTGAGTCCGCCGTAGGGGCTTCCGTGAGCCACAAAGTGCTTTACCATTGCGAGCACCCCCTCGCTCTGATAGCCGTTGACAAACGCCTTGCCCATCTCGGCAATCATGAAGGGGTCTTCGCCGAAAGTCTCCTCGACACGTCCCCAGCGCAGCTCGCGGGCCACGTCGAGCACCGGTGACAGCACCTGGCGTATGCCGATTGCGCGTGCCTCGCGGCCGCATGCCGCCGTCATCTTCTCGATAAGTTCGGGGTTCCATGTCGATGACTGAGCCAGCGCGAGAGGATAGAGCGTACAGCTGTCCTGTATGATGCCCTGTATACCCTCGGCGCAATTGATAATCGGAATGCCGAGGCGGTTGCTTTTCCTGACATGCTCGCCCAGAGCCTTGAATATCCTGGCGGCCTCGTAGGCGTTCTGCGACATCTCATGTGTGGTGCCGTAGCTGTTTTCACCGAATGAGTCGGCAATCGAGCCGACATGGCCCACTTGCCGGTTCTGAAGCTGCATGCACTTCTCGTCGAGGGTCATGCGCGAGAGCAGGTCCTCGACACGTGCGTCAATCGGCGCTTTCGAGTTTTTATACAACGGTCCCGCAGCTCCGGCGACAGTGGCGCAGAGCATAGCGGAGATAATGATCGGTTTCAGTTTCATACTTTGTCAGGTTTGTCGGTTTGTCAATATTTTCTTTGCCGCGGCATCATTTCACCGTGACAACATCCTTTAGTCTTATGTCATCGGAAGCGGAGCCGATCTGAAGCTCGAAGTCGCCGGGCTCGACAACTTCCTCCAGGCGGGCATTCCACAAAGCAAGCTCTTTGACAGGCAGTTTCAGCTCCACGACGCGGCTTTCGCCGGGCTTGAGAGATATTTTTTCAAATCCCTTCAGCTGCTGCACGGGGGTCGACACTGAGCTTACGATGTCGTGCACATAGAGCTGCACGGTCTCCTTCCCCTCGCGGTCGCCGGTATTGGTTACCGTCACCTTCACGGTAACTGTATCGGTTGCCTTCGGCTCTTTGTTGTCGATTTCAAGACCGGAGTATTCAAATGTGGTGTAGCTCAGGCCGTGGCCGAAATTCCACACCGGTTGCGGTATATCAAATATATAACGCATCTTCGGATCGGCGGGAGTGCCGGGCTGATCCCAGAAATCGCGGTCAGTGAGATAATGGTTATAGAAGCAGGGGGTGTTGCCCGTGCTGCGGGGGAACGATACGGTCAGCTTGCCCGAGGGGTTGACATTGCCAAGAAGCACATCGGCCATAGCGGCACCCTGTTGCTCGCCGCCGCAGAACTGCACCAGCGCGGCATCGGCATTTTCCTGAACATAAGTCATCACCAACGGCTTTCCGGTAATGAACACTACAATCATAGGTTTACCGGTGGCCTTGACGGCTTTGATAAGGTCGAGCTGGCGTCCTGGCAACTCAAGCGACGACAGGTCGTATGCCTCGCCCGCTGTGTTCTTGTTGCCGCCGCGGCCGAGGAATGTGGAGCGGGTGCCGACAGCCACGATAGCCACATCGGCATCCTCAACAGCCTTGACAGCCTCGGGTATTTGCGAATCGTCCTGACTCCACCAGTCGCAACCTTCGGTATAGGTGACCTGAGCCTTGTCTCCGACAGCTTCCGTAAGGCCTTCATACAAGTCAATTCCTTCCTCACCGTCTGAATTAGTCCAGGCGTAGTCGCCCATCAGCGCATAGTGGCCGTTGGGACCCACAATGGCAATTTTCTTATATTTGTCAAAGTCGAGGGGGAGAATATTGTTTTTGTTTTCGGCGAGCACGATACTCTCGTCGGCCACACGTTTTGCAAGTGCCACATGCTCTTTTGAGCGCACCGTTTTTTTCACGTCGTCGGGATTGATTTTGTCACCCTCGAAGAGACCGAGCTCGAATTTCTTGCGGAGCACACGGCGCACGTTTGTATCAATCACGTCCTCACTTATCTTGCCCTGCCGCACAGCGTCGACGAGTGTGCCGTAGGTCCAGTCGACATTTACGTCGATACCCGCTTCGGCAGCCATGACGGCAGCCTCTTCCGGAGTAGCCGCGGCGTGGTGGAAAGTATTGAGACGCTCCACCGAGCCCCAGTCGGAGTAGACGTAGCCGGTGTGGCCGAGTTCGCCGCGGAGCACGTCGGTCATATAGTAGCGCGAACCGGTAAGGGGCTCGCCGTCGTAGGCCGAATAGCACGACATGATGGCGCCGGGCTTGCACTCGGCGATGACGCGCCTGAACGGATAAAGATATATGTTGCGCATCTCGGCCGGACCGCCGGCCACCGAAGCGCAGTTAAGACCGCCGCTGGGAGTGCCGTGCGCCACGAAGTGCTTGGGCATGGCGAGCACGCCTTCACCCTGATAGCCGTTGACAAACGCCTTGGCCATCTCGGCAATCATGAAGGGGTCTTCTCCGAAAGTCTCCTCGATGCGGCCCCAGCGGAGCTCGCGGGCTATGTCGAGCACCGGAGAGAGCACCTGGCGGATGCCGATTGCGCGGGCCTCGCGGCCGCAGGCGGATGCCATCTCCTCAATGAGTCCGGGGTTCCAGGTGGTTGACTGCGCTATGGCATGGGGAAACAGCGTGCAGCCGTTCTGAAGGATGCCCTGTATGCCCTCGCAGCAGTTTATGATAGGAATGCCGAGGCGGTTGTTTTTCTTCACATGCTCAGCCAGAGTCTTGAATATCACCGCAGCATCGTAGGCGTTGTGATCCATCTCGTGGGTGGTGCCGTAGCTGTCATCCTTGAAGCGGTCAGCGATTTCGTGCACTTTGCCGGTGGGATTGTTGCGCATCTGCATCACCTTCTCTTCGAGGGTCATGCGCGAAAGCAGATCCTCGACGCGTGCGTCAATCGGAGCTTTCGAGTTCTTATACAACGGACCTGCTGCAGCGACAGCTGCCGTCATCATAAGTGCGGGAATTACAATTTTTCGTAGCTTCATGTCAATCGGTTTATGCGGTTTGTCTGTGTTATTGTCAATGCCGGAAGCGGCGCCGGGGTCATAGCTCCCCGGGCTGCTCAGTATCTTTTTTCGTCGGATCGTCGTCAGCGACCGCCACCTGCGGCGCCCGGCCACCCTCGCCGTTGCGCGCATTCTGCTGGCACTGTTTCTCGAAGCCCTTTGGCGTGACACCGAACTGGCGGAAGAACAGTTTGCTGAAATAGCTCGACGAGTTTATTCCCACCATAAAGCAGACATCGCCTATGCGGTATTTTCCCTCCTGGATAAGCTCGGCGGCTTTCTTGAGACGGATAAGGCGTATCAGCTCTATCGGCGACAGGTTGAAGAGTGTCTTGATCTTGCGAAGCAGCGACGAGCGGCTCATGCAGAACACATCGGCCATCGACTCGACTGAGAAATTCTCGTCGGCGATGTTGTCGGTGATAATCTTTATCACCTTGTTCATGAACTCTTCGTCGGCCTTGGTCATCTTCATGTTGTCGATCGAGAAGAACGGCTGCTTGAGGAATGCCTTGCGCTCGTGCTTGCGGTTTTCGAGAAGCGAGAGTATCTGCTGACGGAAATATTTGATAGAGAACGGCTTTTCGATATATGCCTCGCCGCCGCATTTGAGAGCGAGCAGCTTGGAATCGAGGTCGTTTTTGGCCGTAAGGAACACAACGGGGATATGCGAGCGGTTGATATCGTTCTTAACCTGACGGCACAGTTCGTAGCCGTCCATCACCGGCATCATTATATCGGTTACAATCAAGTCGTAGTTATGCTCGGCAAGTTTGTCGAGAGCCTCCTGCCCGTTGCAGCATGAGTCGATTACAAAATTCTGCGACAGCTGCTCGGAAAGGAATTCGCGCATGTCGTCGTTGTCTTCGACAAGGAGTATCGAATAGCTGCGCTCGGGCTCTGATGACTCATGGTCGTTGTCCTCCATGACATATTCGTTCATGGTTATGTCGGTGACAGGGGCGGTCTCCACCTCCACGCCGTCCTGCTTGAGCGGCAGGGTGAGCACGAAGGTATTGACAGCAGGGTCGTCGCCGACAAGCTCGATACGTCCGTTGAGCAGATGAGCCAGCGTGCGGCATAACGGCAGACCGATACCCACGCCGTTGTTGTCCTGCTGGGAATTGATCTGGAAGAAAGGCTCGAAAATGCGCACGGAGTTCTCGGCTGAAATCTTCTCGCCGTCGCTGCTTACGGCAATGCTGAATGTCTCGTCGGTCGACGTAAGAGCCACATGAATGCTGTGACGGCCGTATTTGAGCGCATTGTTGAGAAGATTGGAGAGTATCTTTATGAAAGCCTCGCCGTCGGTGACGGCATATACCTCTTTCTGCGGTATTGATGTGGTGAGCTCACGACCCTTGACCTGCATGGCCGGCTCGAAGCGCTCGATGGTCTCGTTGAGTATCTGGGTTACATCGACCCGCTCATATTTGAAATCAAACTGGTTGGCACCTATTTTCTGGAAGTCGAGCAACTGTCCGGTGAGATTGAGCAGGCGCGAGGTGTTCTTGCGCATCACCTTAATATAGCGCACCACCCTCTTGTCATCGATGTCAAGCGACTCCATTGCCTCGAGCGGGGCGTCGATAAGCGACAGCGGTGTGCGTATTTCATGAGCTATTTCCGTGAAGAACTGCACTTTGTTCTCATACAGCTCTTTCTCCTTGTTGACACTGAAAAGCTGCTCCTTGGCGGCGAGTTTGCGGTCCTGATAGCGCTTGTAGCGTATCCACAGAGCCACAAGTATCGCTCCCGACACAAGTATATAGAGCGACACGGCCCACCAGGTGCGATACCAGGGTGTCATAACTATGATTTCTATAGACTTGACCGAGTAGCCCGATCCGTTGTCGACCTTCACTTCGAGTGTGTAGTTGTCGGGCGACAGGTTGGCGATGTTTATCATGCGCTCGGGCACCGGTATCCAGGTGGTGTCGGAGGGAAGAAGTCGGTAGGTATAATCGAGCGTCCCCTGAGGCACATAACTCGGTGCCGACACTTCAAATATCAGAGGCGTGAAGTCATGGGGCAGTTTTATCTTGTCGGTGTAGAGAATGCTCTTGATCAGTGGTGAGCTTTCAGCTCCCGGTTTTATCTCCTTGTTGCTGCTGCGGAGCGAGGTGAAGAATATCTCGGGCACGGAGTCGTTGTATGTGTCAATCTCGGGATTGAATGCAATCAGTCCTTCCATCGTGCCGAAATAGAACCAGCCGTCTTTCGACGCCAGCGCCGAGTGGTAGTTGAACTGGTTGGAGAGAAGTCCGTCGGCAGTGGTGAACACTTTGACATGTCCGGTCTCGGGATGATATTTGACAAGACCGCGGTTCGTACCGAACCAAAGGAAGCCCTTTGAGTCCTCCAGTATGTCGTAGACCACATTGTCGGGAAGTCCGTGCTCCTCGGAGATGGTGATGAAGTTGTCGCCGGCCGGATTGTATTTTACCAGGCCGCCACGGTCGGTCGAAAACCAGATGTAGCCGCGCGAATCCTCCTTGATGGCGCTGATGGAGTTGGAGCGCAACCCGTTGGAGGCCTTCTCGTCGTAAGGATAATGGGTGAATTTATCGTTTGACGGATTGTATTTCCATATACCGCCGCCCATTGTGGCAAACCATATCATCCCCTTGGAGTCCTGCATTATGTCGAATATCCACGCCTGGTCGAGTTCCGGCACAATGGCGTATTCATTCTTGCCTGAGAACGCACGGAACAATCCCCAGTCAGAACCGACCCATTTGTTGCCCTGGCCGTCAACGAGGAATGAATACACGCTGTTCTGCTCGTCGACACCGTGGAGCGATGTAAACCTGTTTTCAATCACCTTGCCGTCGACGATGACATCCATGCCGGTGCGCACCTTTCCGAGATATACCGTATCACGGAAGGTCTTTATCATCAGCGATATATCCTTGTTGTTAAGCACTTTGAAATTGCCTGTGCGGGGATTGAACGTGGTGAAGCCGGCCTCTTCCGAACCGATGTAGATTATGCCGTCGGCATCTTCTGTCAGTCCGCGGATACGCTTTGACGGAAGCGAAGAGTCGGATTTGCCTGATGAATAGCGGTCGAAACGGAAACCGTTGCGCTGGAAGAAGTTGACACCGCCATACATGGTGCCGACCCACGCGTTGCCGTCACGGTCGGCATAGAGGGTGTAGATTGTGCTGTTGGAGAGATTGCTTTTGCCGTCGTTGCCCTCCTGCAGCTTGATCTGGCTGCCGTTTATCATGTTAATGACATACAGTCCGTTCTGCGTGCCGAGCCATATCTCGTTGTCAATGCATATCATGGCGCGGGCAAAGATATCGTCAGCGGCATCTTTCACAATAATAGGGGTCATCTCGCCTGTGGCCGGCTGATAGTGGTAGATGCGTCCCGAGGGTGTGCACAGGGCGAGATTGCCGTCAAATGTCTGGCGTATAAGCAGTATTGTCTCGTTGTTAGGCGCGTCAAATCCGGGCATCTTGCGGAATTTGTTGGTCGTGCGGTCGTAGGAATAAAGACCGTCGCGGGTGGTGCCGGAGTAAACGGCATCATCCTTGTCGACAAAGAGCGACACCGGCAGATAGTCCTTGTTGCCGACCTTGTCGCGTATCACGGGATAATAGTCAACCTGATTGTCACCGAAATAGCGGAATATACCCTGGTTGGGAATAAGCACCCATATATTCCCGCGGTTGTCGGGTATGATATCCTGCACCCAGTCGTCGGCGCTCACTCCCTCAGCGCTTTTGTGGCCGAGAAACGTGAATGTGTCGTTGCCCGGGTCATAGACATATATGCCGCGGTCGGTGCCGACCCACAGCTTACCCTCGGGCGAGGCATAGATGGAACTGATGTTGTTGTTGCCGCGCTGGTTCTCATAATCGTAGCAATAGAAACTTTTCACAGTCTTGCCGTCGTAACGGTTGAGTCCGTTTTTGGTGCCGAACCACATGAAGCCGTTGCAATCCTGGGTGATTGCCTTTATATATGACGACGACAGGCCTTCGTTGGTGCCAATCTGATTGAAGGAATAATTGACAGCGCGGGGATAGGCCGCCGCACGGAATGCCAGCGCGGCCAACGCAAACACTATCACAGTCAATATGCAATACCTTTTTCTCATATCGGATTTATATTTATTTTTTTAAGTTTCTATGCCCGGGGCGCGGTATTTCTAACGCGCCGCAATCTTTTCGGAGAGTCGGCTGCCGTCAGCCATCGTGACGCTGACGATATAGACCCCCTTCTGCACGTTGACCTCAACCACAGCCTGCACGTGGTTGATACCGTCGGCTTGTGCCACGCAGCGGCCGCTGAGGTCATATATGCTTATCGAAGCCATCTCGGCCGAGGCCGACACGACGCATTCGTTGCCTGATATCACGGCCGAGACTGACGGTTTCACAGCCTTGTCGACCGCGATGTCATCGACTCCCGCCACCGCTTTGGCGATGCGGAATACGCGCACGTCGCCCATAGGCACCGAGTAGTCAAACGTGGTTGCTTTCGGTGTCACGGTCTCTCCCGTCCACAATTCCTTTATTTCCTTTATGTTGGAAGGCTCGATGCCGATGCTTTCAAAGGTGATGCTGCCGTTGCGCGACAGATATTTACTGAAGTTGAACACCGCTATATAAAGATGAGCGGGGGTGTCACGCATATAGACGTAGGCCGCCTGCTGCAAACCGGTGAACGAACCGCCGTCGACCGGACGGAACGAACCGGTGTGCTCACGCACGTAGGCGTTGATGTCGGCATTGCCGAACATCTTGAGCGCACGGGCCTTGGAGGCTTCGGGATATGCCACTACATCGCCCTGCGTGTGGCCGTTGCCGCTGGAAGTGTAGACACATTTGTCGGAAAAGCTGTCGCCGATGATAAATGCTCCGGTGCAGAGTCCGGTGGTGACACGCACGCGGTTTTCGCCCTCGGTCTCGCCCTGTTTGTAGCCGTCTTTGTGGAGCACAAGCTGGTCGGGGTCGTTGACCGCGTAGAGACGGTCGGTCCACCAGCCCCATGTCATGGCGTTCATCACATATTCGCTCTCGCCGAGCTCGCTGAAACGGTCGCAGCACGAACGGCGTCCGTGAGCCCAACGATAGGGGAACAGCGGAGCCATCGACTCCACGATATACATGTCATATTTTACAGCAAGGTCGTAGATTATTTTCATGCCGTAGTTATAGGCCATCACTCCGGTGGTGACTTCGGGATCATACCATGAATCGCCCTCGCAGATGCCGGCATTGATGAAGTCCATCTTTATATATTTGATATTGTATGCCGCCCAGCGCTTCAGCGTGGCCTCCATGTTGAGAGCGAAAGCCGGGTGTGTGGGGTCGATGGCGCAGTATTGGCCGCCGTTGAAGAGATAATGCGGACGGCCGTCGTAGCGCAGAAGTGCCTCACCCCATTTGTAGGAGGGCGCTCCGCCCACTCCGGTGCCGGCGACCTCGCTGTCGAATGTCCAGTCCCATATCACCATTCCGCCATAGAGACCCAGACGCATGTCGAGACCTTCTTTCTTGACGCGGCCTTCGGTGTAGGTTCCTTTGCCGAGAAACTTGTTGCCGAGCTGAGATATCTCGGCCGATGTCATGCCCCAGCCGTCGCAGAATGAGTCGAGGCTGACAACAGTCTGACCGTTTTTGTCATGGAAACCGAGGTCATACAGATTGTCTTTTATCCACTGCGAAGTCTCTTTCACCGCGGGAGTGTTGACATGGTCCATCATGACGCCCCAGGTGCTCCAGCCCATGGGGTTGCCTCCGTCCCAGGGTGCGGGAGGGGCGATGGCGGCACATGTCTCGGCGAATGTCTCCAGACCGTTGCGCCAGTCGTCGAAGAAACCGACGAGATAGCGGGCCGACTCGGCTTTGTCGCCTCTGACATATCCGTGGGGAATCACTGTGTTGGTCTGCCAGTCAAAATCGCGCGTAAGCTGCGAGGTATAGCCGGAGAGCAGCTCGAATCTCTCGATAAACCGCTTGTAGGAACCTTTGACCGTGATGCCGCTTTTCCATTTGTCGTGGTCGACCGATCCGGCCACAAATCCGAAACGTGTGGTGGCGTCAAACACGCAAGTCACTTCGTGAGAGGTCATTTCGCTCGAGAAGTCATACACCTCGTAGCGGCCGTGTCCGTCGTTGTCAAACGGCACCTTGAGCATGCGGTGTGACGTGCCGGCCGGCAACTGGGTGCGGGTGGCGGTGGCGAGCGCCACGATATGGTTTGACTCTATGACCGCTCCGGCGGCATCGGCCGACACTGAAGCCTGCGCGATGAAAAACGATGAGTTGTCATAGAGACTGAGTGTCTGTGTGAGAGTGGCGGTGCCGTCGGAATAGACGCGTGTCAGCGCTTTTCCCGTGCCGATTTCATCTTCCATGCCGACAATCGACACCGACTTCGGTGTCATTTCCGAAGTGTTGATATGTCCGGAGGCAGAAGTGCCGGCTATGCGGTAGGTGGCTTCGGCGTAGGCGTCAAGAATAGCCTCTTTGCCGTCAAAACTTATGTCGAGCGTGTTGTCGTCGGCATTGACTATCGCCCATCGGCCCTGCTCGAGGCGTGTCTCTCCCGAGGCGGCAAAGGCAGTGGCGGTAAAGGCGGCTGTCAGTATTAAACTCTTAATTTTCATGATTATGTCAGGTGTTTATTGTCTGAATTATTTTTCGATACGGAATACTTTGACATCGCGGGGCGACAGCGATGTGACGATTGAGCCGCGCATATCGGCATTGTCGTGGCTCCAGAGCTCCGTCGCCTTGAAATCGCGGGCTTCGGAGAGGCCGATGCGGCGCAACGGAAGCGTTTTCTCCACAGGTGAGTCGGTGAAGTTGAACATTGCCACATATATATATCGGTCATCCTGATTGACAAACATGTCGGCGGCGCCGGTGCCTTTGGCATGCTCGACCGGACGGAACGACTTGCAGTTGCGCGCCATTTCGTTGATTTCGCGGTTGCCGGTGTTGCGGATTACGCGCTCTTTGGTGCTTTCAAGACCACCTTCGCTCATGTCATCGCCGAGGAAATAGACTCCGGTGATGGCCGACGAAGTGATGCGCATGCGGTTTTCGCCGTCGGTGGCACCTTCATACACCACATGGTCGGCATCGTTATAATGGTAAAGATGATCGAGCCACCATCCGTAGGTCAGCGCATTGAGCACATATTCAGTGTCTTTTACTCCGGCCCACGCGTCGCAGCTTATGCGTCGTGAATGCGCGTAGTTGGCGGGGAAAAGGGGTGCGATTGACAGATTGATCCACATCTTGCCGCCGTTGACGGAGTCGATGAAAGCCATTCCCTGATTAAAAGCCTGTGTTCCGGTTGTGACGGCGGGGTCGAAGTGGCGGTCAGACTCATAGGCTCCGTGCGCCATGAAGTCGATTTTGACATATTCATATCCCCAGTCGATAAACTGCTCGAGCTGCTTTTTGATACGTGCTTTTGTGCCGGGATGGGTCGGGTCGAGAGCGGGTGCGCCGTCAAATTTTACCGGCTCTCCGTCGACACGGATATAGAGGTCGCCCATCTTATATTGCGGGGCTTCGCCGAGCACGGCATCGGGATTGCCGCCCCAGTCGGTAAACGGACAATAATATATACCGGCTTTCTGGCCGTTGGCGTGACAGTGCTCCACAAACTTGCGGTGCTGCTCAGGCTTGAAGCCGAAGTCCCAGAATGCGTCGAGGTCAATCACCACATTTCCGTCAGCTCCGTGGAAACCGCGGCCGGTGATATTGTCATGAATGAAGTCGGACACCTCGATAGCCTTGTCGTAGGTGATTTTGGTCTGGAGTTTGCCCCATGAGTTCCATCCGAAGGGACGTGAGCCTTTCGACGGCACGGATGGAGCGAAAAGCGCGCACTGGTCGGCGAAAAGTTCAAGACCGTCGCGCCAGTCGTCGGTGGGAATAAGTATTATGCGGGGAGATTTGACAGTGCGGCCGGACACATGGCCGTGGCTGCGCTTGTCGCGTGTAAGCTCGGAGGTGATGCCGCCGAAAGCCTCAAGCGACGTGATTGACGCGTCACCGTCGGTGGCGGTATTGATGCCCGTTTTCCACACATCATGCTCCACCGAGCCGATTACGAGACCCTTTCGGGTGTCTGCATTGAAAAGCGCCGTCACTTCGTATGACGCAGGTATCTCGTCGCCGAAGGGGGTGTTGGTGTAACGCACCCAGGCATCGTTGTCGTAAGGCACCGAGACAGCATAGTTGCCGGCACGGTCGGCAAAACGGTAGGTCTCGCGGGTAGAGACCGGAGCGAGAAAGTTGAGCGAAAAATCTTCCTTGCTGCCGGAAGGAGCGTCGACCGACAGGCGAGTGAGAATGAATTCGGGATATATGTCGTAGTCGACAGTGGCTTTTTCATTTTCGTAGCTTCCGCTCACCGACACTCTCAGTGCTTTGCCGTGGATGTCGGATATGTTTCGTGAAGCTACCCTGACATTCCGCAATGCAGCCGGACGCCGGATATTTCCGTCGAGTCCCCAGGCGGGGATATTGCTCTTGACAACGGTGTCTCCGTCGGCCACAATCGTGACCGCACCGGTTGCGTTGTCGACAATCAGTTGACGGCCGTCATGATTATAGGTTTTGTCAGCAGCGATAACAGAGAGAGGTGTTGTCAAAATCAAGCAAGAAATCAATAGTTTTTGCATGGCGGTAAAATGTTGGTTTGTAAATTAACGCAAAAATAAATAAATTCACTAAACCAACCTTAATATATAATACTCAAAAAATGAAACATTTGCGGATTTTTACCCGAAAAATAGAAAATTTTACAACCTGCAAAATAATTTACAATAAAGCCTGCTCAACACACAACAACCTAATATACAATAATATAAACAAAGCACAGGTTGTCGCGTCAAAAAATATTTATAATTTTTGACACATTGCAGACAAGGAGGCCTCACGGGTGAAACCCCGGCCTAACGGAAGAAGATGTATGCAGCGATTATACCCGACACCGAACCGACGATATCGGCCAGAAGCGCATAGCTCACGGCATAGCGTGTGCGGCGTATGCCGACCGATCCGAAGTAGACGGCCAGGACGTAGAACATCGTGTCGGTCGAACCCTGTATCGATGCCGACACCCTCGCAACAAAGGAATCGGCGCCGTGGGTCGACATCAGGTCAATCATCATGCCGCGCGATCCGGAACCGCTCAACGGCTTCATTATGGCCGTCGGCAGCGCCTCCACCCAGTCAGTGTCCATGCCCAGGGCATTGACTGCGGCAATCATGCCGTCGGTGAGCACGGTCATAGCCCCCGACGCCCTGAACATCCCTATCGCCACAAGTATCGCCACAAGGTAAGGAATAATCATCACGGCTGTGCGGAAACCCTCCTTGGCTCCCTCGACAAAAGTCTCATACATATTTATATGTTTTCGGAAACCGGCCGCGATAAAGGCGATTATCACTGAAAACAGCAGCAGATTGGCGACAAAGCCGGAATAGGTCTGCACCTGCGCCTCATCAAGACGACTGAAGAAAAACACAATGCCGCCGATAATCAGCGCCATGCCGCCGAGCCACGCAAGCAGCACCGGGTCGAGAAGCCGTATTTTCTGTTTGATGCACAGAGCCACGATGCCCACCATTGTGGCGATAAACGTAGCCAGCAGAATCGGCATGAACACATCGGTGGGATTGGCAGCTCCCGCCTGAAGCCTGTACATCATGATCGATATCGGTATCAGACAAAGCCCCGAGGCATTGAGCACCAGAAACATAATCATTGCGTCAGACGCCCGCTCCTTGTCGGGATTGATCGACTGCAGCTCCTGCATCGCCTTGAGACCCATCGGGGTCGCGGCATTGTCAAGACCGAGCATATTGGCCGACACATTCATGAAGATAGCGCCCATTGCCGGATGCCCCTTCGGCACACCCGGAAAAAGCCGCGAGAACAACGGGCTTATCAACCGGCCGAAGAATGTGATGACCCCTCCCCTCTCGCCTATTTTCATCAGCCCCATCCAGAGAGCAAGCACTCCGGTGAGACCGAGCGATATCTCAAATGCGGTGGAGGCCGACGAGAATGATGACGACATGATGTCAGACCACACCTGAAAGTCACCGGCAAAAATCGTCTTGCCTACCGCCACCACAAATGCAATCACAAAAAAAGCTATCCAGATATAATTGAGAACCATCGATACATGTTTTATAAGGGGAACAGTGCAAAAATAGTATAAATAAAACCAATTACAAAAAAATCTTAACAGATGGTATTTCTTCGGGTAAAAATACCATTATACGATTTTTTTAATTATCTTTGTCCCGTGAACCCGCTTTGCCGGGAGATTACCGTTATAACACAGAAGATTACAACACCGAATATGGACAACGAAGGAATAATAGGCCGCATACGCTATCTGCTCGAACACTCGCCCGCGTCGCTCACTCAGGCAGAAATGGCACGCCGCATCGGCATGGACCCGTCAAACTTCTCAAAACACCTGTCGGGAAAGCTGCCGATATCGCGCTCGCTCGTCAACCGCATAGTCGTAGACCTCGGCATATCAAAGAACTGGCTCGAGAAGGGCGAGGGAATGCCGTTTGAGAAACGCAGCAATCCGGAAGTGGTGGAATATGACGACATCAGGATTTTCAACCACCCCTACCGCGGCATACCCGTCTACGACATCGACGTGACAGCCGGGTGCCGCCCGCTCGAACGCCTCCTGACCGACGACCAGGTAAGAGGATATGTAGATTTACCACGCCTCAACCCCGAGTCGGTAATTGTGCGCGTAAGCGGCGACTCGATGGAACCCCGCATAGCCGACGGAGGTTTCATTGCCATACGCCCCGTCAAATCAAGCTCGACTATATTCTGGGGACAGATATATCTGGTGATGCTCTCCGACTACCGCATGGTGAAAGTGTTGAGACGCCACCCGACAAATCCGTCGATGGTAATTTTACACAGCGAAAATCCACTTTACGACGACATGGACATCGAGCGCGACGAGATTGAGGCTTTATTTCTCGTTGAAACTATTCTTAACATCAAAAACCTTTGCTAATCGGCAATAAATCACTAATTTTGCATTGTATAAACATACTTCATACAAACATACTTCATACCTTAAGATGAAATTGAAATTCTTACTTACGATAGCCGCCGCGGGCAGTGTCATGACCGCAGGCGCACTTGACATCACCACCGCCGCCGGCGGTTCGCTCGCATCGCAAATAGGTGACAACAATACCATTACGACACTGAAAGTGACCGGACCGGTCGACGCTTCCGACTTCGTCTACATAACCGAAAACCTCCGTTCGCTGACATCGCTCGACCTGTCAGAATCGACAATCACAGCGGCAAGCGGAGTGAAAAATGTGACAGGCAACAGCGAATATGAAGCCGGCGAACTGCCCCCCTACGCGCTGTTCGGCTCCGACATCACGTCAATTGTGCTTCCCGCCGACCTCGTAAAAATCGGCGAAGGCGCTCTTGGAAAAACCCGCATAAGCTCAATCACAATCCCGGCAAGCGTCACCGCGATAGCCAACCACGCCTTCACCGGATGCGACAGACTTGAGGAGATAACCGTGCCGTCGACCGTCACTGAAATCGGCAACGGCGTGTGGAAAGACTGCACCGCGCTTGAAAAAGCCACTGTCTACACCCGTCTGGAATCGATTGGCGACAACCTCTTCGAAGGTTGCGTGAGCCTCACGGAGGCAACTTTTCAGCCGACATTCAAAAGCATCGGCGAAGGCAGCTTCGAAAACTGCACCGCGCTCACAAATTTCACATTTCCGGCCTCACTGATTTCTATAGGCGACAAAGCGTTCTATAACAGCGGTCTCTCCACCGTGCACCTCGACAACAGCAACGCCCTGGCATCAATCGGCGATTTCGCATTCGCCAAGTGCGGCAAACTCGAGAGCGTCACGATGAGCAACCAGACCACCGCATTGGGCAAAGGCCTGTTTTTCGACGACGCAGCCCTGCGTCATGTGCAGCTGCCATCGTCGACAAGCGCCATCCCGGCCTTCACCTTCAAAGGCACCAACTCGATTGACACCGAAGGCTCACTTCCGTCAAACACCACAGAAATCGGCGATTATGCCCTCTTCGGCTGGGACCATGCCGAGAGCCTCGTGCTTCCCGAAGGTGTATCACACATCGGCAGCGGAGCTATGGAAGGCTGGAACTCGCTGCAGCGACTCGGTGCCGAAAACCTTTCGGCTGTGCCATCGCTCGGCTCTGACGTATGGTCAGGTGTCAATCAGGAAGATGTGACCCTTTACGTCAACAAAAACACAGCGTCGCAGTTTCAGTCGGCCGACCAGTGGAAGGATTTCAAGATTTCGATCGGCACAAGCGGCGCCGACGACATAATCGATGACGTCACCGGAGAAAACCGTCACGCCAATGTTGATTTCACCGTGGGCGACGGCTATCTCAAAGTGCAGTCACACGGAGCCGACATAGCCCGCGTCACAATCTACGACCTCAACGGTCGCAACCGCTATGCCGCCGACGCCGACTCCACATCGCTCATCGTCAACACGGCGCAATGGCGAGGCTCGGTGCTCATCGTCGACGTTACGCTCGCCGACGCCACCCGCGCCACAATCAAACTGTCAATCTGAAATACGTTTCATCGCAATAAGCAATAAACTGAATAGCTACTTACCGGATCATGGGCAAAAACAAACTCAAGAAATTCAGGGATATGGAGACGATTGATTTCGTGTTCCAGTATCCGTTCGCTGTGCTCAACGAAAAAGGATTTCCACTCCGGGGGAAATGGCATAAAGAATTTTTCGGCAATGACAACCCCATTGTGCTCGAGCTCGGCTGCGGCAAAGGTGAATATACGGTGGGGCTCGCCCGCCGCTACCCCGACAAAAACTTCATCGGGGTCGACATCAAGGGCTCACGCATGTGGACAGGCGCCACACAGGCCCGCAGCGAGAACCTGGGCAACGTAGCTTTCCTGCGCACCAACATCGAGCTTATCGACCGCTTTTTCAACGAAGGCGAAGTGTCGGAAATCTGGATTACATTTCCCGACCCGCAGATGAAGAAAGAGCGCAAACGCCTCACTTCCACCCGTTTTCTCAATCTTTACCGCAAGATAGCCGTTGACCGCGCGCTGATACACCTCAAAAGCGACTCCCCGTTTCTCTACACCTACACCCATCATCTGGTAAAGACCAACAATCTGCCGGTAATCACCGACACCGACGACCTCTACAACTGCGGGATTGCCGACGACATACTCAACATACGCACCTTTTACGAACAGCAGTGGCTTGCCCGCGGACTGAGCATAAAATATATCAATTTCGAACTGCCACACGAAGGAGAGCTCGCCGAACCGGATGTCGAGATACCCTTTGACACCTACCGCAGCTTCTCACGAGGCACTCTCGAGACGATGAATATTGAAAACGTTTAAGTCAGCGGCATAACAACATAGCCGCCGACACCCCCATACACGATACACGACATGACAGAATTAAGACTCTACCCCAACCTCATACTCGACGCACTCAGCAACGTGCGCTATCCCGGCAACGGCAAAAACATCGTCGAGGCCGGAATGGTGGAGGACGACATACGCATCGAGGGCAACAAAGTGAGCTTCTCGCTGATATTCGACCGTCCCACCGACCCGTTCATCAAATCGATTGTGAAGGCTTCGGAAGCCGCCATCGCCAATTTCATATCACCCGAGGTCGACATCAAGGGCAACATCGCCGTCAAGACACGCATCGAAGCGCCCCAGCCTGCCGCCAGACCGCTTGCCTCTGTAAAGAACATAATCGGCATATCGTCGGGCAAAGGAGGCGTGGGCAAATCGACCGTAGCGAGCAATCTCGCCGTGGCGCTTGCCCGCGAAGGCTACCGCGTAGGTCTGCTCGACGCCGACATATTCGGCCCGTCGCAGCCCAAGATGTTCGGCGTGGAGGATGAACAGCTCTACATGCACAAGGTCGACGGACGCGAACTCATCATACCGCTCGAACGCTATGGCGTGAAACTGCTTTCAATCGGTTTTCTTGTCGACAAGAATTCGCCGGTGCTGTGGCGCGGCTCGATGGCATCCAACGCGCTCAAACAGCTCATCACCGACGCCGACTGGGGCGAGCTCGACTATTTCCTCATCGACATGCCTCCGGGCACATCAGACATACACCTGACACTGGTGCAGACCCTCGCCATGACCGGCGTCGTGATAGTGTCGACCCCGCAGCAGGTGGCGCTCGCCGACGCACGCAAGGGCATAGCGATGTTCATGTCTGACAAAATCAACGTCCCGGTGCTCGGCATGATAGAAAACATGGCATGGTTCACCCCCGAACTCCATCCTGAGGAAAAATACTATATATTCGGACGTGACGGCGGCAGGGAACTGGCAAAGGTACTCGGCATCGAACTGCTCGGACAGATACCTGTGGTCGGCAGCATCTGCGACCACGGCGACGACGGCACACCGATAGCGCTGGGCGACACTGTGGCGTCGCAGGCTTTCATACACGTGGCACGAGAGGTAATCGACGCCGTAGACCGCCGCAACGAGGAGCTTCCGCCCACACAGAAAGTCAATGTGACAAAGAAATAACGCACGCGGCGCGTGCCGAAACTTAACCCGATATGGCAAGAATACTTATAATCAACGGACCCAACCTCAATCTGCTCGGCGTGCGCGAACCCGACATCTACGGACGCCTGTCGATGGAAGATTACATAGAGGCTATCAAAGCCGACTACCCCGATGTGGAAATCGACTACTACCAGAGCAATCACGAAGGCGACATCATCGACCGCCTTCATGAGGAGGGATTTGACAGCGGACTCAGCGGCATTATACTCAACGCCGGAGCCTACACCCACACGTCACTCGCCATCGCCGACGCCATAAAGGCAATAAAAGTGGCTGTGATAGAGGTGCACATATCAAACGTACACGCCCGCGAGGCTATACGCCACACTTCGCTGATATCGCCCGTGTGCCGCGGAGTGATAGCCGGTTTCGGTCTTGACAGCTACCGCCTTGCCATCGAAGCGTTTTTATACTGATTATGCTTACAACCGACAGCAAGATAGAAGAATACATACTGGGGCACATCGACAGCGAGCCCGACAATCTGCACCGTCTCTACCGCAGGGTCAACACCGAGCTGCTCTACAGCCGCATGTGCTCCGGACATCTGCAGGGACGCATGCTGAAGATGCTTGTCCGCATGGTGCGCCCGCAGCGGGTGCTCGAACTGGGTACATACGCCGGATATTCGGCACTCTGCATTGCCGAAGGTCTGGCCGACGACAGCTGCACTGTCGACACCATCGAAGTGGAGGACGAGCTTGAAGATTTCATAACGCGTTCGCTCGACGACTCGGAATATGGCAGCCGCGTCAGGCTGCATATCGGCGACGCCATGGAGCTGCTTCCGCGGCTGCTCGGCGAAAACAGCTACGACATGGTGTATGTCGACGCCAACAAACGCCACTACGTTGAATATTACAATCTGCTTGTCGACAGGCTCCGCAGCGGAGCTTTCATTCTGGCCGACAACACTCTGTGGGACGGCAAAGTGGCCGACGGCAACAGTCACAACGACGCGCAGACGCGCGGCATCATGGCGTTTAACGACCTTGTGGCCGCCGATGACCGCGTGGAGAAGGTGATACTCCCGATGCGCGACGGTCTGACTCTCATCTATAAGAAATAAATTCCTGACTGACAGGACACGACAAACGGCAAAAACAATCGTTATGAAAAATCTGATGTTTGACCTCGGCGGGGTCATAATGCAAATCGAACGCCGCCGCGCGGTCGAGGCTTTCAAATCGATAGGACTTGACGATGCCGACAGCATGCTCGGCGAATACGGACAACTCGGCATATTTCTCGACCTCGAGCTTGGCAATGTGACTCCCGCGCAATGGCGCGACGAGCTCCGCCGTCACATCAAGGGAGATGTGAGCGACAACGACATCGACGAGGCCTTTGAAAGTTTCCTTATCGGTATACCGGTGGAACGTCTCAGAGAGCTTGAGCGGCTTCACCGCGACCACCGCATATATCTGCTGTCAAACACCAACAAAGTGATGTGGGACGGCATGATACAGAGTGAATTCCGGAAAGACGGCCATGACATGGACTATTATTTCGACGGGGTGATACCTTCGTTTGAGGTGCATTGCTACAAGCCTGACGCCGAGATATTTGTAAAGGCCTGCGAAAAATTCGGCATAAAGGCCGGCGATACCATATTTTTCGATGACTCCGAAGCCAACGTGGAGGCCGCCAAGGCACTCGGTTTCGGCGGCGTGCATGTGACTGACAGCCGTCCATTCGGCGATTATCTCAATAAAGAGGATTGATGCGGCCGGTGAAAGGAGCTACGATAGGAATGTTTGACGGTGTGCATTGCGGACACCGCCACCTGCTGTCGCAGCTTAAAGAACATTGTGACGAGGCTCTGGCTGTCACGTTTGCCAATCACCCGCTCGATGTTATCGACAACACGAGGAAGCCGCAGCTTATCTCCACCCCTGATGAAAAAGAAGAACTGCTCAGATCGGAAGGAGTGACTCCGGTGATGCTGCGCTTTGACGAGGAGTTGCGACAGCTCACCGCCGAACATTTCATAAGGATACTCGCGCGTGAGCACGGTATAGAACGGCTTGTGCTCGGTTTCAACAACAGCATCGGCAGCGACCGGTGCTCCACGCCGGAGGAACTGCAACGCGTATCAGAAGTCACCGGAGTGGAGATTACACGGGCAACGGAGCTCCCCGGCAATATGAAAGTCAATTCGTCGGCAGTCAGAGACCTGATACAAAACGGAAATATAAGAGAGGCATCACGTATGCTCGGCCGTCCCTATTCACTGCAAGGCAAAGTGGTGCACGGCAAGCAGTTGGGGCGCACGATAGGCTTCCCGACAGCCAATATCGCCGTAGAGCATCCCGACAAACTCATACCTGCCGACGGGGTTTATTCGGCTCATGCAGTGACCTCTGACGGCGATACTTACCTTGCAGTAGTCAACATAGGCCATCGGCCTACTGTCGACAATCCACAATCGGCCAGAACGATAGAGGCTTATCTCGACGGTTTTTCCGGCAATCTTTATGACAGCACCGTGACATTGCGGTTTGTCGACCGCATCCGTGGAGAGAAAAAATTCAACAGCGTCGACGAGCTTCGCCGACAGATATCCAGGGATGTAGAGCAGGCCCGCGGCAGCTCTATATAAGATTTGAGAATCAGGATGTTGGCGGACGCACGAGCCGTGCGTCCCTACGTTTTGGAGGGCATTTCTATGAATTCTGTTACACCCTACTTTCACAGTTGTCGCACGATTATCATTGAGTTTCCGGCTTTCTGTCTATTCGCGGGTGTTGCATAACACAAAAAGACACCTAAAAACGTAGGGACGCACGGCTCGTGCAATGTCACTAACTTAAGAAAGAGAGAGCT
>CAMWIJ010000033.1 GCA_947174275.1 uncultured Muribaculaceae bacterium | reverse complement strand
ACTTTTTTTTGCAGTCTGTTTTCGTCGCCCGCAGTCTCCGCTCCGCCGCAGCAGCCTGAGGCCGCCGCGCCTTCGCAGCCCGCAGGCCGGAAGCTCGCTTGCTTCCCGAAAGCGAGTGCAAAGATATGCACTTTTTATTTACCCACCAAATATTTTTGCAACTTTTTTCAGGAAAATTTCAACAAAACACACCCGAAACCCTCCAAAACACACCGCAACACCCTACACCCCACCCAATTACACAACCCCCAAAAAAAGTTCACACCACAACGCTATTTTCACTCAAATCCGCCTACGACACTAAACATCTACGCATTAACGACCATACACCACGTACCTCACCACAATTATTAGCAAAATTGTTTATAATAAATTTTTCTGTCTGTTGGGGCTATGAAATATAATTTGTAATTTTGGGAAATAGTTTTCACTCTCCCACTACACCTTAAAAATATAAGGAAATTTATATGGAACCGTTTATTCATTTACATGTACACTCACAATACTCCGTTCTTGACGGCCAGGCATCAATCAATGCCTTGGTCGACAAAGCCATTTCCGACGGAATGCCGGGACTGGCACTCACCGACCACGGAAACATGTTCGGAGTAAAGGAGATGTTCAATTATATAAAAAAGAAAAAAGGCAAACTCAAAGGCGAGCTATCCAAACTCGAAAAACAGAGAGAGGAAGCTGAAGCGGCAGCGGACGCCGAGAAAACTGCTTCATTAGACAAGGATATCGCAAAGCTGAAACACAAAATAGCCTTCAAACCGATATTCGGCTGCGAGATGTATGTGGCAAACACAATTCTGACCGAGCATACCGACAAACGCGATACCGGACGGCACCTTGTCGTTTTGGCAAAAAACGCCGTCGGCTATCACAATCTGATAAAGCTCGTATCCAAAGCCTGGACCGAAGGATTTTACTCCCACCCGCGAACCGACAAACATGAACTCGAAAAACATCACGAAGGTCTCATCGTATGCTCAGCCTGTCTTGGCGGCGAGTTGCCTCGACTGATACAGGCCGGCGAAATTGAGGAAGCCGAACGTCAGGCACAGTGGTTTAAGAGCGTGTTTGGAGAGGACTATTATATAGAGCTTCAGCGACACAAAGCCACAGTGCCGCGCGCCAATCACTCTGTATTTGAGATACAGGAGCGGGTAAATCCGGAATTGATACGCATAGCGCGCAAATATGACATAAAACTCGTATGCACCAACGACGTCCATTTTGTCAATGAAAGCGATGCCGAGGCACACGAACGTCTGATCTGCGTATCGACCGGAAAAAAACTTTCCGACGAAGGCCGCATGCTCTATTCAAAACAGGAGTGGATGAAGACCCAGGCGGAGATGAACGAACTGTTCAAGGATGTGCCCGAAGCGCTGTCAAACACAGTCGAGATATTAGACAAGGTAGAGACATACGACATCGACCACTCCCCCATCATGCCGTTTTTCGAAATTCCAGAGGAATTCGGCACTGAAGAAGAATACCGCCAACGACTCTCCGAACAGGATCTTTTCGACGAATTCACACGCGACGAGAACGGCAACGTGGTGCTATCACCCGAAGAGGCCGAATCCAAGATAAAGAAACTCGGCGGCTACGACAAACTCTACCGCATAAAGTTTGAAGCCGACTATCTTGCCAAACTCGCCTATGAAGGTGCAGAACGCAGATATGGCAAAGACCTCGACGACGAACTCAAAGAGCGTATCAAATTCGAGCTGCACATCATGAAAACGATGGGTTTCCCCGGATACTTCCTCATCGTGCAGGATTTCATCAATGTGGCAAGAACCCGGCTCGACGTCAGCGTAGGCCCGGGCCGTGGATCAGCCGCCGGCTCAGCTGTGGCCTATTGCCTCGGCATAACGCAGATTGACCCTGTCAAATACGACCTGCTTTTCGAACGTTTTCTAAACCCCGACCGTATCTCGCTTCCTGATATCGATATCGACTTCGACGATGACGGGCGCGCGCGCGTATTAAAATATGTAACCGAGAAATATGGCGAGGAGAAAGTGGCGCATATCATCACCTACGGCACCATGGCGGCAAAATCCGCCATCAAGGATGTGGCACGCGTCGAAGACCTGCCTCTTTCAGAAAGCGACCGACTGACAAAAATGATACCGCGCCACATGCCTGAAGTCAACGGCAAAGAACTTTCCGCCACACTCAAGAACTGCTACGAGCATGTGCCGGAATTCAAAACCGAACTGCAGAACGGCAACGAAACCATCAAGGAAACTTTACGATATGCCGAACAGCTCGAAGGCAATGTCAGGAACACCGGCGTGCATGCCTGCGGCGTGATTATCTGCCGCGACGACGTGACCGACTGGGTTCCGGTCAGCACCGCAATCGACAAGACCGACGGACGTGTGCTGGTGACGCAATATGAAGGACGCGTAATCGAGGAAACCGGACTTATCAAAATGGACTTCCTCGGACTAAAGACCCTTTCAATCATAAAAGACGCCGTCAAAAACGTCAAACTCACCCGCGGCATCGACCTCGACATAGACAACGCCCCGATCGACGACCCCAAGACATATCAGCTTTATTGCGAGGGACGCACCACCGGAACATTCCAGTTTGAGTCGGCCGGCATGCAGAAATATCTTCGTGAACTTCAACCGTCGACATTCGAGGACCTGATTGCGATGAACGCCCTTTACCGTCCCGGCCCTATGGACTATATTCCCGACTTCATTGCAAGAAAGCACGGCAAATCGCCCATCACCTATGACATCCCGGTGATGGAAAAGTATCTTAAGGATACGTATGGCGTCACCGTCTACCAGGAGCAGGTCATGCTTCTGTCACGACTTCTTGCCAACTTCACCCGCGGCCAGAGCGACACGCTACGAAAAGCGATGGGTAAGAAAATGATCGACAAGATGAACGAACTCAAAGGCAAATTCATCGAAGGAGGCACTGCCAACGGCCACAATCAGGAAGTACTTGAAAAGATATGGGCCGACTGGGAGAAATTCGCGTCATACGCATTCAACAAGAGTCATGCCACATGCTACAGCTGGGTAGCATTCCAGACCGCTTACCTCAAAGCCAACTATCCTGCGGAATACATGGCCGCAGTGCTCAGCCGCAACCGCAACGACATCACCAAGCTCACCAACTTCATGGACGAGTGCAAATCACTGCACATACAGGTCAAAGGCCCTGACGTCAATGAAAGTTTCGGTGACTTCGGTGTGAACGCAAAGGGCGACATACGCTTCGGCCTTGCAGCAATAAAAGGTGTAGGCGAAAATGTTGCCGATGTTATAATCGAGACACGCGCACAAGGTGGCCCGTTCACATCCATCTACGATTTTGTGGAGCGTGTGCCACTCGCCACTCTCAACCGCCGCACCTTCGAATCACTGGCTCTTGCCGGAGCGTTTGACTGCTTCGAAGGCTTGCAGCGCGAGGATCTGTTTGAGAAGAACAACAAGGATGAAAGCCTCTCCGAACTGCTGCTGCGCTACGGACAGCTTTACCAGAAAGCGAGCCAGGATCAGACAGCATCACTCTTCGGCGACGAAGATATCTCACTCAACACCGCCGGACGGCCGCCAATACGCCCCGCCGTACCCTGGTTCGACGTAGTGCGCCTGGAAAAAGAGCGCGATCTTGTGGGCATGTATCTTTCGGCACATCCTCTCGACCCATATTATATGGAACTGACCCACGGCTGCACAACATCGTTGAAAGACTTTGCTGAAAAGACCGACGCAGTGGAGGACCGCGACATGACTTTAGGCGGCATGGTGATATCGTTTGAAGAGCGTCCGTCAAAGAAAGGCGACATGTACGGCCGCCTGAAGATAGAGGATTACACCGGCTCGGCAGAACTTATGCTGTTCGGACAGGACTATATCAAATTTGCCAATTTCGGAAAAATAGGGACGCCGGTCTACGTCACCGGCCGCTACGCCAAAGGCTATAACGGCGAACTGCGTTTTAAAATCGCCGACATCAGACTCCTATCCGAAATGAAGGGTCATCTGATAAACTCAATCACTATAACACTCAATAGATTAGATGTCAACGACGCGCTTATCGACACCCTTCTCGAGCATATCAACGACTCGACAACCGACCGTGGCACTCTTAACTTCAAACTGTTTGACGGCGAGGCAAACCGGGCGATCTTGATGAGCTCCGACCTGCGCATCCCCATCAACCGCAAACTCGCCACTCTGCTTGACGACCTGAATATAGAATATACGTTTAACTAAATTATAAAAAGAATAGAATTATGGCATTTAAATTTACTGACAGCAATGTTGAAGAGACTATTGCATCGGGCAAACCGGTAGTAATCGACTTTTGGGCGACATGGTGCGGCCCTTGCGTCGGCATGGCACCGATTGTTGACGAACTGGCTGAAGAATACGCCGACAAGGCAGTCATCGGAAAATATAACGTTGACGAAGAGGGTGAATTCGCATCAGCCAACCGCGTGATGTCACTCCCGACCATTCTTTTCTTCAAGAATGGCGAAAAGACATCCATCCGTCTTGTCGGCTCACAGTCGAAAGATAGCCTTAAAAGCAAAATCGAAGAGCTGTTAGCACTGTAATACAGCGACTTTAACACACTCCGGCCGTGAAGATTGACGCCAATGCGTTATCACAATCTTCACGGCCGTTTTTCATTTCTCCGATTTGGAAAATTGCCGTCAAAATTGGACTCATTGATAGAAATGCGTCAAAAATATTGCAAATTTTAAGAAATTTTCATACTTTTGGGACAATTTTGTGCTTGCCAACAACTTGGTGCAAATTCTATAAAGATTTCAAGATTAGGCAAATATAGTAACATTTAAATAAACAGTTATGAAGTTAATTTATGGTGTGTTGTCGTCAGCAATGCTCATTGCTGCCGCAAGCAGCTGTAGCGACGACTACAACCCTGGCGGAAGTTCTTCCGGCAAGATTGCTCCGCAACTCGACCTCGACGCAAACGCGATAACCTCGCGCTCTACAACCGCAGGAAGAGATGCAGCTTCCGTCTCGGTAAATGATTTGAAACTTCGGCTCAGTTCGACCGATGGTTCTTTTGTTAAGGAATGGAATTCCATATCGGAATTCGACAACAACGAATTGTTCAAGGTAGGCACCTACACCCTCGAAGCCATCTACGGCAATGCCGATGACGAAGGATTTGAAAAACCGTATTATTACGGCGCGACCCAGCTGTCGGTAAAGGAAAACAAGGTGACGCCCGTGTCAATCAACGCAACACTCGCCAACTCGATGGTAAGCATCACCACGACAGAAGCGTTCCGCTCATATTTCACCAACTACTCCTTCCAGGCACATGCCGAAGGCGGTGACTATATCAACTACATCTCAACGGAGACACGTCCCGGCTACCTCCGCTCCGGCAAAGTGACCGTCACGGCCGATGTCACCAAGCCCAACGGAGTCAGCGCCACCCTCGAAGCGGCCGTCTTCACTGCCGAGCCTCGCCATCATTACACAGTGACTGTCGACGTCAACAACGGTCAGGCAGGCGATGCCCAGCTTGTCATAACATACGACGACATGCTTGACCTTGAGGATGTATACATCGATCTGAGCGACGACATACTCAGCGCACCCGCGCCGGAAATACTCGCACAAGGATTTGACAATCAAGCCCCCGTCGAAATCATCGAAGGAGCGTCAGGCGACATCAGCCCCGTATTCTTCATCAACGCCGAAGGCGGCATCAAATCGGTGACATTGACAACGCAGTCAACATCGCTTTCCGAACTGGGTTGGTACAGCGAAATCGACCTCGCCACAGCCACAGCCGCACAGCAGTCCAAACTCAAATCACTCGGTCTTGATGTCAAAGGCCTTTTCGGCAACATCGACTGCATGGCTCAGATTGACTTCACAGGCGTGCTTCCTTTCATAAAGTATATGGAGGGCAGCAACAATCTGACCACGTTCACCATCACAGCCAAAGACAACTACAACAAGATCAGCGATCCTGTATCATTCACCGTAAAAGTCGAGCCGATAGTGATAAATCTGTCTGAGGATGTCACACCCAACGTAGGAATGACATCCATGTCGGTAATCCTCAACTACAACGGAACCGATGTAGCTAAAAATGTAAAGATCCAATACAAGAACATCCGCGGCACATGGACCGACACAGACATCACTAAAGTAACCGCGACATCTGACAACAACTATCTTGTTGAAATCGACGGCATCCCCGCCAATGACGCCACAGTGACCCTGCGCGCCGTTGCCGGAGAGAAAGCAAGCGATGAAATCACGATCGCCAAAGGCGGTTTCACCATCGAATCGTCGCCCAACGACATATTTGCCACCCGCGCACGCATCGTTCCGACATATTTCGAAGAAGAAATCGAAGCCGCTGCATCTTCCGTGAAATACGAGATATCTGAAAACGGCACCGATTACACTGCCGTAAACCACACATTGGCTGACGACGGGTCAGCATGGATTTCCGGACTTCCGGCCGGAAAGACACTCTCCGTCATGGCAACAATTGGCAGTAAAAAAGCCAAAGTCGAAATCACCACAGAAACCGCGGCTCAGCTTCCCAATTCCGACATGGAAGGCTGGTGGAGAGAACATGGCGGCAGCAACTGGGACTTCTACTACGCATACGCCGAAGGTACACCGCAGGTATGGGACACCATGAATGAAGAAACGACATCAAGCGTAGGAGTCGGCGCGGCATACACTACAACCTCAGGCACGAAACCGGCCACCGGAGTCAACGGCCAGTGCGCCGTAGTCCGCACAGTCGGCTGGGGAGCAGGCAACACCGCAGGTGGAAGTTTAAGTAAAGTGAACAACGTCACTGCCGGACAACTCTACCTCGGTAAATTCAAAAGTGTAGGACAAACCCCCGATTACGGATACGGCTTCAACTCTCGCCCGTCAGAGCTCACATTTCAGGCAAAATATGAGGCAGCCAAATCCGACGATTTCGGCAGCGCTGAAGTGCGTGTGCTTGACGCATCAGGCAATATTCTCGCTTCCAACTCCGTAAACATCGGCACAGACAAAAGTGCATGGACCGAGATTTCCCTGCCCCTCTCCTACTCCGCCAATGCAGCAAAAGCATCAACGATTGTGGTGATTTTCAAATCAACCGCACACAGCAGCGGAGCTTCAAAATCATATCTCAAACTCCCCGCATTTGCAGCAAATGCAAAAACCGAATCGGTTGGAGGTCAGCTCTACATCGATGACATCAAGTTAAACTATTAAACAGATAATACCGAATATGAAATATAAGATATTTTCAACTTTAGCAGTTGCGACTGTCCTCATGTCATCGTGTCATGACAACTGGACTCCCGGCTCTAAAGAAGACGGCGAAGGACAATTGCGCATGGAGGCCATCGACGTCACCAACGCCGAGAATGTGATAAAGAGAGCCGGCGTTGACGTCAGCAATTTCATTGTCACAGTCAATGACTCCGAAGGAAAAAACATTAAGCAGTGGAAATTTGCCGAGATGCCCGAGATTGTCACACTTCCCGTGGGCGAAGGCTATACAATCGAAGTAATCTCTCACAATCAGGAGAAAGCGGCATGGGACGCGCCCTACTTCAAAGGCACTTCCGAGAAATTCAACATCAGCAAGAACCAGCTGACCAATGCCGGAACGGTAACCTGCAAGCTTTCCAACATCAAAGTATCAATCCGATTTTCAGAAGACCTGAAAAAAATAATGGAAGATGACTGCAATGTGACAGTAATAGCCAACGATGAAGGCCGCCTCGAATTCAACGCGACAGAGACCCGCTCAGGCTATTTCCAGGCTCTTGAAGGCAGCTCCACTCTTATTGCCACCTTCTCGGGCACAATACGCGGCAACTACGAGGAAATCCGCAAGGTCTACACTGATGTGGAAGCCGGACAGCACCGCATAATCACCTACAGCGTAAAGGGCGGCGACCCCACCATACCTGACGAAAGCGGCAATATCGACATCACCGACGGCATCACAATCGACATGTCGACTATTGACGAGACAATCGAAGGAAATGTGGCTCCCGATGAAGATATTATCGGAGGCGACCGTCCCGGACAGGAAGAACCCGACCAGCCTGATGTACCTGACAATCCCGACGATCCCAAGGACGAATTTTTCACATTCGAAACACAGATTTCACTCACAGAGGTTAATGAAGCTGTCGAGGGCAACGACTACAGCGTAAACATTAAATCAGTCAATCCGATGTCAAACCTCAAAGTAAAAATCGAATCGAATTATCTGACCGAAGACTTCCTCGGCTCCGTAGGACTCGTTCCCGAATTCGACCTTGCCAACCTGTCCGCCGACCTCGAGCAGACACTCGGCGATCCCGAAGGCTTCAACTTCCCTGTAGGAGACAATGTCAGAGGACAGAATGAGGTGACATTCAACCTCACTCCGTTCATCCCGCTGCTCAATCTCAGCCCGACACCCAATGACATCCACAAATTCCATTTGACAGTCATAGACGATAAGGGCAACGAAGAAACCGTAATATTAACCTTTATATCAGGTGTAGAATAACAATGAGAAAATTATATATAGCAGGAGCAGTCGCAACCGGGCTTATGCTCACCGCCTCATGCTCCGACAATCATGACTATGACCTGCAAGGCGAAGGCAAACTGATGCTGTCGGCATCGTTCAGCAACGATGTGAAGGTCGCGTCACGCGCCACTCTCGAGGAGGAGCTCTCCGAATCGACCATAATCTGGATTTCAAGCACGAAAGGTCTTGTGCGCAAATATGAAGGGCTGCAGAACCTTCCCGCCGATGGAATAAAGCTGCTCGGGGGCAACTATGTGGCCGAAGCATGGGCCGGCGACAGTGTGTCGGCATCGTTTGACGCCAAGTATTACAAAGGACGTGCGCCTTTCACAATCACATCAGGCACCACCCGCGTGGAGCTCCCCTGCCGCATCGCCAATGTTGTGGCATCGGTCGATTATTCCGAAAATCTTGACGGAGTGCTCAGCGATTACACACTGACCGTGGGTCACAGCCGCGGCTCACTTGAATTTGTCGGACAGGAGCAGCGCAAAGGCTACTTCATGATGCCCTCCGGATCAAAAAATCTCAACTGGACACTCAGCGGCAAACTCGCCGACGGCTCTGTGTTCACCAAGGACGGAACAATCGAAAACGTCCAGCCGGCCACAGAATATGTCATGCATGTGACCTACACCCCGTCAAGCAGCGACAACGGCGGCGCGTTCATCAACATCGAGCTCCCCTGCCGCATCGCCAATGTTGTGGCATCGGTCGATTATTCCGAAAATCTTGACGGAGTGCTCAGCGATTACACACTGACCGTGGGTCACAGCCGCGGCTCACTTGAATTTGTCGGACAGGAGCAGCGCAAAGGCTACTTCATGATGCCCTCCGGATCAAAAAATCTCAACTGGACACTCAGCGGCAAACTCGCCGACGGCTCTGTGTTCACCAAGGACGGAACAATCGAAAACGTCCAGCCGGCCACAGAATATGTCATGCATGTGACCTACACCCCGTCAAGCAGCGACAACGGCGGCGCGTTCATCAACATCGTCATCGACGAGACCACAATTGACTCCGAAGATGAAATTCTGATTACCGTGGCTCCCGACATCATGGGAACATCGTTTGATATCAAACAGGGCATCACCGGCCAGCCCGGCATGTTTGACAAAAAATCTGTTTATATCACAGCCTCTTCCGCGCTTAAAAATGTGATTCTCGACTCTCAGCTGCTTACGGCATCGATCGGAGGCAATGACATCGACCTCATGACCGCCGAAGAAAGCGTGTGCGACGCCCTCAAAGCCTCAGGCATTGAATGGTTTTATGTCTACAATGAAGCTAAAGATATCTCCAACATGAAAATAAATCTCAACGAAGAGTGGCTCAACGCAATAGCCGCCGGAGAATATGTAATGGATATCACAGCTGTAGATGCCGTAGGCAAGAAATCAACAGTGGCAATGCCTCTGATTGTCACAAACGCAAAAGCGGAGGCTATAGAGACAGCAGCCGATGCAGCAACGACATGGGCTACATCCGCAACCGTCTGCGGCCGCGTGCTTGACAGCTCTGTCACCGATGCCCGGATCGAATACCGCAAGGAGGGTGAAACGCAATGGATTGCGGCCAACACCGTCACCGACGGCACTGACCTTTCGGCCGAGATTTCAGGACTTACGCCCGGCACGACATACGAATACCGCGTGGCCTGCGAAGGCTTCGAGAGCCCGTCAAAACGTGTCACTACCGAAAATGCACTCCAGCTCCCCAATGCAGGATTTGAGGATTGGCAGGTGAAATCAGGAAGGAATGCCACACTTATCTATGCGGAAGGCTCGGAAATGTTCTGGGACTCCGGCAATCACGGCTCTGCCACACTTCAGAAACAGGTAACGACACCTGACGGCACCTACCGTCACTCAGGCAATTACTCGGCTCTGCTTTCATCACAGAAGGTGGCACTGTTCGGCGTCGGACGTTTTGCCGCAGGCAACATATTCATCGGCCAGTATCTCAAGACTGACGGCACCGACGGCATTCTCGGCTGGGGACGCTCGTTCGGTTCGCGCCCGAAAGCACTGAAAGGATATGTGCGTTATGAGCCGGCCACAATCAGCTATAATGACTGCAAACAAGATGACAAGATGGCCGAAATGGAATCACATGTCGGTCAGATGGACCAGGGTGCGATTTATATCGTCATACTTGACAACGACAACAAAATGACCGCAAGCTCAGTCGACTCCGGCAAAGAGACGAGCTGGCCCATCGTTGTGGAGACTAAGAAAGGACAGATTTTCGATGTCAACAGACCAAACGTCATTGGCTACGGACAGCTCATACTTGATGCTACCAGTGGCGACGGCATGATTGAATTTGAAGTGCCGATCGAATACTTCAGAAAAGATGTAAAAGCGGCCAACATCGCCGTCACATGCTCCGCATCACGCTATGGCGACTATTTCTGCGGAGGCGACTCCAAAATGTGGATTGACGATTTCGAACTTGTCTATTGACACTTCACTAAGTCATAAACATCGCATAACAAGGAGGCGGGATTTCATTTGGAATCCCGCCTCTTTTTAAGTAAGTCGTAAAAATTATTTTATATTATCAGGGAGTGATTTTTCGAGCGATTTTTGCTCGAAGATGAAGGAGTGTAGTAATATACACAACTGAAGATGAGAGTGAAAAGCGCCGAAAAAGCGCCGCTGATAATATAAAGTTTTAAAATCCATAATTTACGTAATAATTTTTATGACTTACTTATTATAATTAATTTTGCACAGACGCTTAAAATGCGTAAATTTGCACTTCGTTAATCAACGAGGATGTGGCAGAACTCCGAGAGTGTTTAAATAAAATGCGCACGGGTCGTGCGTCGGTCAACACTCCTGACTGTCAAGCAGAATTCCGGATGCACAAACCGTGCGTCACTGCAATATATAGTTATGCAACACCCTCCGACAAACTGAATTCAAACGATGTTCCGACCAAAGAGACTATATACATTCATGCTACAGACATTCATTCCGGTGTTTGTCATGACATTTTTCATCTGCCTGTTCATCGTGCTGATGCAGTTTCTTTGGCGCTATATCGACGACCTCGTCGGTAAAGGCTTAGAGATAAATGTAATCGGAGAACTGTTTTTCTATGCCGCGCTCACTATGGTGCCGATGGCGTTGCCGCTGGCCATACTCCTTGCCTCTCTGATGACATTCGGCAACCTCGGCGAGAAGTTTGAGCTCACGGCAATGAAAGCCTCCGGAGTGTCATTGCTGAAAACGATGCGTCCGCTCATCATACTTATACTGCTCATTGCCGGCGGAGCATTTTTCTTCCAGAACAACATATTGCCTGTCGCTCAGGTGAAAATGTGGACACTGCTCCACTCCATGAAGCAGAAATCGCCTGAAATGGAAATACCGGAAAAAGCGTTCTACGACCAGATTCCGGGCATTAGCATATATGTCGACGAAAAGGACAAGGAAACCGGAATACTCCGCGAACTCATGATCTACGATATGAGCGGAGGCACGGAAAACACTCGCATCATCGTGGCGGACTCCGGTAAAATCTCGCTCACTCCCGACAAGACAAGACTGCTGCTCAACATCTATCAGGGAGAGCAGTTTGAAAACCTCCGTTCAACCACTGCCGGAGTGCAGTCAAACAACCTGCCCTACCGCCGCGAGACTTTCGCACAGAAAGATATCATCATCTCTTTCGACGCCAACTTCAACCGCATGGACGAATCGGCTATGCGCAAGCAATATGTCGGAAAGAATATCACCGAGCTACACGCAACGATTGACTCCGTGCAGGCGAGAGTCGACAGCGTAGGCAACATCTATGCCGCAGAAATAAAAGAAAAGCCATATTTCTCACTGCAATATTACACAGCTCTCAACACACCCGACGGCACAGTGCGCGTGCCACAGAATGAAATCCGGCTTGACAGTCCGCTTGACATCGATTCACTGTTTCACAACAATTCCGGGCTTGACGAGGCTACGATAATCAATCAGGCGTTATATAAAGCCCGCAGTTTCCGCATGGATTATGAGTACAAGAGCAAGCTCATGGAGGAGGATCGCAAACAGATACGCCGCCACGGCATAGAGCTGCAGAAGAAATTCACGCTCTCGTTCGCATGCATAATCTTCTTCTTTATCGGAGCGCCACTCGGCGCAATCATACGCAAAGGCGGCATCGGGCTTCCGCTTGTTGTCTCTGTAATACTCTTCATCATTTACTACATAATCGACAATACCGGCTACAAGATGGCCAAAGACGGCCATGCCGGCGTTGTTGAAGGCATGTGGCTCAGCTCGGCAGTGCTGCTCCCTCTCGGCATATTTTTCACCTACAAGGCAGTACATGACTCCGGCGTATTCAACATCGACGCATATAAAGCGTTCTGGGCTAAAATCAGAGGTAAGCACAAGCGCTCTCTTGAGCCGAAAGAGTTCACGCTTGACGAAGTGACACCTGAAGGCGCGCTCAGCGTAATCGAGGCATTTGACAGCGCGCTGCGGTCATTACGCGACTCTTACCGGCGCATGTCGCTTCCCCACAGACTGTACGCACGGCTTTTCGGCACAAAACAATCAGCCGAATGCATGCGTTCAATGAATGCACTGATTGACTATCTCGCAAACTCGCGCAGTCATCAGGTCGTGACGATATTAAACAGATATCCATATAAAATAAAACCGGGCGATTTCAATTCACTCGCCGAAAACAACGATAATCTGCGCCAATGGTTCATGACCGAAGCCGGCAAAGAGAAAACCGGAATTGAATGACCGATTTGAAGGATGTCTCATATAAACCGCTTTTACAGAACACTACTATATGGAAGATATTAAATTAGATAAGATTGAAGATGCCATCGCTGACTTCGCCGAAGGCAAGATGGTGATTGTAGTCGATGATGAGGACCGCGAGAATGAGGGCGACCTTATTGTCGCAGCTGAAAAGATAACACCCGAGCAGGTCAATTTCATGCTTAAGAACGCCCGCGGCGTGCTATGCGTGCCGATGACGATTTCACGCTGCAAGGAGCTTGACCTCCCCCATCAGGTCGATGACAACACATCTGTGCTCGGCACTCCGTTCACTATAACAGTCGACAAACTTGAAGGATGCAGCACCGGAGTATCAATCAACGACCGCTGCGCCACAATCAGAGCGCTTGCCGACCCGGCATCCACTCCGGCTACATTCGGACGCCCCGGACATATCAACCCGCTTTATGCGCAGGACGCCGGCGTGTTGCGTCGCTCAGGCCACACCGAAGCCGCCGTCGACCTTGCCCGTCTGGCCGGCTTGCAGCCTGTTGCGGCTCTGATGGAGATAATGAGCGACGACGGCTCGATGGCTCGTCTGCCGGAGCTCAAACGCCGCTCTGCCGAATGGGGGCTGAAACTTATTTCAATCAAAGATCTCATCGCCTACCGCAATGCCCGCGAAAGCCTCGTGGAGCGTGGTGTCGAAGTCGACATGCCTACCGACTACGGCCATTTCCGTCTCATACCGTTCCGTCAGAAAAACAACGGACTTGAGCATATCGCCATCATCAAGGGAGATGTATCCACACCCGAACCGGTGCTCGTCAGAGTGCATTCATCATGTGCGACAGGCGATATATTCGGGTCAAAGCGCTGTGACTGCGGAGAGCAACTCCACAAAGCGCTTGAAATGATAGAGAAGGAAGGACGCGGCGCAGTTGTTTACCTCAATCAGGAGGGACGCGGCATCGGACTGATGGACAAGATTCAGGCCTACAAACTTCAGGAAGAGGGACACGACACCGTTGAAGCCAACATAATGCTCGGACACAAAGCCGACGAACGCGACTACGGCGTAGGGGCGCAGATATTGCGCAGCCTCGGCATTTCGGAGATGCGCCTGATGACCAACAATCCCGTAAAACGTATCGGACTCGAAGGCTATGGCCTGACAGTGGTGGAAAATGTGCCGATTGAGATTGCTCCCAACAGCTACAATCTCAACTACATGACAGCCAAGAAAAACCTTATGGGTCACGACCTTCATAAACTCTGACTCCGGTCACAGTCATAAACAACTGCACCGCAACGCAGAGTCTGAGCGTCGCGGTGCAGTTGTTATTTCAGGTGAAGTCAGATGCCGGCCAAGAGCGATTTGTTGCGGAAATCGCGCGGCGACTGCCCCGCATGACTTTTGAAATACTTGCCGAAAAATGACTGGTTTACAAAATTCAGCTTGCAGCTTATTTCCTGTATCGACAAGTCGGTAGAGGTAAGCAACCTCTTTATCTCGTTCACCACATAATAATCAATCCATTCGCCGGCAGTGCGGCCGCTGATATCTTTGACAACAGCCGAAAGATGTTTGGGCGACACGCACAGACGGTCGGCATAATATCCCACCGAACGCTCCTGCTTGAAATTATTCTCCACCTCGACAATAAACCGGTAGAACAGTGCGTCACCACGACTGCACTGCGCATTGACAGCACCGTGAATACGTTTGGAGTAATCATTGAGTGTCTCGCAGAATATACCCTCACAGAGCTTGTTGATGACAAGATAGTCGAAATGGTCACGCGACCGGCTGAGCTTGTGCTTCAGAAGATCGCGGAACAAAACCTGATTCAGAAACTCTTCCTCGTCGAGCTGTATAGTCGGATTTTCCTTGTAATGGAGCGAACAGACCAATATACGCGACATCATCGGCAACATATTGGCAAGATTAGAAATCGCCGACGATATCATGAAGCCCTCGAAATCATCCGACGGACTGTATTTGCGTATCAGATGCCCCGGAAGAAGCACCATTATCGAGCGTGGCACCAGTTTCACCGATGTCATGTCATAGCCAAGTTCAAGGGTTCCCTTGATGCACACAATCAGCAGAACAGTTCGGTTTTTTAGCGGGAGTGAGAACTCGGCATTTATCTTCTCAACAGAATCAATGACCGTGAGATATGAATTGTTCCACTCAGCGAAACCGTTGTCTGTATTTAAAATATCAAATCGAAGCAATGATTTGGAATCCATTATTTTTGTTATTGTTGCGCGAATTTACACATTATTGCTCAATTCTCCTAAAGAAATCGGATTTAGTGTCCCACCTCATCCGTCTCGCCCATAAAATTATCATAAATGAAAAAAATAAATATAAATTATAGTGCGGATATCTGATATTTTTTTGTTATTTTTGTTCAATGGCAAAATTTTTCCGCATGAACAGACTGCTTATTTCATTATTACTGCTATGTATGGGCATTGCCACCGTTTCGGGGGTCAGTATAACAAAAAAAGATGTAGAAAATTCACTTGACATGCTTGACAAAGAGATTGCCAAGCGCTCTGATTATATCCATTCCCGCGAAACCCGCATAGACTCGATCAGGCAACGGCTCGCCGAACCGATTCCCGACCAGCGTCAGCTTGACCTTACCATGCAGCTCGGCGATTTATACAGTTCATTCAACAACGATTCGGCTCTTATAGCCTATACACGCGGTCTTGATAAAGCCAGAGAAATAGGCGACTCTGTCAATGTATTCCGTTTCCGGGTGAAACGCGCCACAATCCTGCCATTGTCCGGCTTTGTAATGGAAGCGAATAAAGAATTCGAGTCAATCGACACATCCGGACTTTCACATGACGACTTGGTGTTTTACTATACATCCGCGCGTCAGATGTATTCATACATAACATCATTCTTTATCAACTACCCCGAGTCACGCAACCGATGGAACAGCAAAGCTTCTGCCTACCGCGACTCACTGCTCAGTGTTCTCGATCCCAAATCGTTGACCTACGACCTTAACTACAGTGAGGAACTGATAGCGAACGACGATTTCAAAAGGGCAAAAGTGGTGCTTCTCGAACTCCTCGACCACATATCACCCAACAGCAATCTCTATGCCAGGGCATGCCACCTGCTGGCAATCATCGCCCGTGAGAAAGGCAACACTGACGAAGAGACATATTACCTCGCGCTGTCGGCGATGGCCGACATAAAAGGTGCCGTCAGGGAAGTGATGTCGCTCCAGGAGTTAGGTGTCATAATGTCGGAAAACAATGATATCGACCGTGCATACGACTATCTGTCGGTAGCTCTGACCAATGCGGTGGAGTGTAACGCCACGATGCGCATCGTCCAGTCATCGGAGGCTCTTCCGTTCATCCAGAAAGCCCACTCCGATCAGGTGCAGGCATGGCGTCACCGCATATATATGGTTATAGGCTGTATAATAATCATTCTCATTGTTTTGGTTGTAGCCCTTCTCGCTCTGCGCAATCAGATGCGCAAACAAAACCAGCTCAAAGTAAAACTTCAGAGCGCCAACCGTGTAAAAGAGATATACATCAGCCAGTTCTTCCGCCTCTGCTCGATATATATCGACAAACTGAACCAGTTCTGCAAGATAGCCAACCGTAAAATCACATCCGGACAAGTCGATGACCTTTACAAAATCACGAAATCAGGCAAACTTGTCGAGGAACAGAGCGAAGAATTCTACCGTCTCTTCGACGACGCGTTTCTCCACATCTACCCTACTTTTGTTGAAGATGTAAACGCTTTGCTTAAAGAAAAGATCATACTGAAGGAGGGCGAATTGCTCAACAACGACTTCCGCATCCTTGCATTCATGCGTCTTGGACTTGAGGACACGAATCAGGTGGCACTCATACTGAACTATTCGGTCAATACAATCTACGCCTACCGCAACAAATTGCGCAACCGCGCCTTTGACCGCGACAACTTCGAGCAGAATATCATGGCGATAGGCGCCATCAACGAATAGCGTCAGAAAAGGCTTCTGATTTCAGCAAGCGAAATCTCTGCCATCACCTTGTTGCCATCGGGCGTATAAGCCGGCGTTGACAGGCTGAACAGACTGCTCAGCAGATGCTCGACCTCGCTTTCAGTGAGCTGACGGCAGGCATTTACGGCAGCAGCCTTGGCAAGATGAAGCGCGATCGACTGTCTGACATTTCTCTGAGTGACATCGGTGCCGGTCTGGAGGTCGTCAAGCAACGAAGTGAGCAACTGCACATTGTCACAGTCATCAATTCCCGCCGGTATGCCGTTGATAACCCATGTATCGGCTGTCATTGCCTCGAGTTCAAATCCCATATTAAGAATTTCCGCCTTGTTCTCATTAAGAATGGCAATGCGCGCAGGCGTCAGATTTACAGCCTCCGGAAACATCACTTTCTGAGCAGGAATAGGCGCATCGGCACAGCTTGCGACATACGACTCATAGAGCACTCTGACATGCGCACGGTGCTTGTCGATTATAAGCAGGCCGGAAGCTGTCGGAGTCACTATATATCTGTCATTCAGCTGTATCGTGGATTTGGGTGTCACAGATGCGGCATCCTCCCTCGGAAGCGGCTCTGGCTCACTGCCGCCGCTGTTTATGCGGCTCGGTATGGCATCAGAATCGCTGCCAGCAGTGCTGCGGCTCTCGACAAACAGGCTGTCGCTGTCAGGGTGTACAACGGCCTCCTTGCTGTTTTCAAAGGCCTTATACAACTTGTCCCAGTCATCGACGGCGTGCGAGGCGCTACGCTGCCACATTGCCTGCGGAGACACTCCCGGCGATGCACTTTCCTGAAATGGATTATAGTCGGATGATGCCGAAAAATCGGGCATAGCACCCGCGTCAGGCACGAATGCCGGTATCTCGGGCAGATCATCATCCCGGTCGAAATCGATAGAAGGCACAGCATTGAATTTGCCGAGCGACTCACGCACGGCGGCATTGAGAATTTGCCATATAGCCTGTTCGTTTTCAAATTTTATCTCATTTTTCGTGGGATGTATATTGACATCGATTGTCGATGGGTCCACCTCGAAGTTGATAAAATAGTTAGGCTGCTCGTCGGCACGTATAAGCTGCTCGTAGCAGTTGAGTATAGCCTTATGGAAATACGGGTGGCGCATGTTGCGGCCGTTGACAAACAGATATTGCAACGCTCCTCGCTTGCGGGCATTTTCAGGCAGTCCGACAAAACCTGATATCTTGACAATGGAAGTCTCGGTCTCCACAGGTATGAGCTGACGCTCAACCGATTTGCCGAACAGATTGCCGATGCGCTGCTTCAGCGGAGCATGGCGGAGCTGGTGGAGAGTGACATCATTATGTATGATTGTGAGGTCGACATCGGGATTGACAAGTGCAAGACGTTCGAATTCATGAAGGATATTATTAAGTTCAACGGAGTCCTTCTTCAGAAACTTCCGTCGGGCAGGCACATTGAAAAAGATATTTCTAACCATCAGGTTTGTGCCCGGAGCGGCCGCGGCAGGCTGCTGTGACTCTACTTTTGAACCCGAGATAAATATCTGCGTGCCCACAGTGTCCTCGCGCCGCATAGTCTTGAGCTCGACCTGAGCAATTGCAGCGATTGATGCAAGCGCCTCGCCCCTGAAACCCATCGTGTGAAGCGCAAAAAGATCGTTGGCAGCCGTGATTTTTGATGTGGAATGCCGTTCGAAAGCCATTCGTGCGTCAGTAGGCGACATGCCGATGCCGTTGTCGACAACCTGTATCAGCGTGCGTCCGGCATCCTTAAGCACTATTGTAATGTCGGTAGCCTTGGCGTCAATAGCGTTTTCGACCAGCTCCTTGATGACAGACGCCGGCCGTTGTATCACTTCACCGGCCGCTATCTGGTTGGCGACCGAATCGGGTAACAGTTTGATAATATCGCTCATAGTATGATTTGTTGGATCGCATGACAAAGTTAATCATTTATGAAAAACACCCGCAACACCTGTTGATAAATGACATATAATGTTGAAAAATTGCTAATTTTGCAATAGATTTCAGACATTAACAACCACATGGACTCGCTTTGGATATTCAATCCCGAAAATGATATAGCCCTTGGCAACAACCTCAGATATTTCACGCCTCCGCGCAATGCTATGCTTCTGCACAATCACGGGGCGATGCTTCCGGCGTGGATTGCCAAGTCCGGCGATATGGTTTTCACCGAAAACACGACAGATGCCGAGTGGCTTGACAGCATGTCGGATATCTTAAAGAAGGAAATCACGATACTGACTCCCGGCAATATCAGCCGTGTCGGCCACGTATGTCCGTGGGGTTGGTCGCATGCCATCGTTGAAAATCTCGCCCGCACAGGCATCAGCCGCGACATCATGCCTGGCCCGCAGCAAATCGAACGCATACGCACTCTGTCACACCGCCGGTCGTCACTCACAATCAACCGTAAACTATTAGAAACGGGGATAAAAGCCGCATTACCGGTTGAATTTTCAGACATCGCTTCTTTACGCAGCTATCTTGACGCGCACAACCGTGTAGTCATGAAATCGCCGTGGTCATCAAGCGGACGCGGAGTCATCTACTCGGAAAAGATGGATAACGCACGGATGCTCAGCCTTGCCGAAGGAATAATAAAAAATCAGGGAAGCTTGATGATTGAGCAGATGTTTGACAAAATCATCGATTTCGCAATGCTTTTCAATATCGGAAATGACGGGGCGAAATATATCGGTCTCTCTGTTTTCGACACACAGTCCACAGGCAATTATGCCGGCAATCTGATAGCATCTGAAAGCCATCTTTCGGATCTGATCGGCAGATATGTCGGACATCAGCATCTTGAACAGCTGAAACATTCGCTTGAAAACATCCTTACAGAACTTATCAGTGACGCTTACAACGGAGTGTGCGGCATCGACATGATGGTACACAAAAATTCTGACGGAACATACGCCATAGCCCCTTGCATCGAGCTGAACCTGCGCTACACGATGGGTTACGTAGCCCTTTGCCTTGCCCGCGACATAATCGCACCTGACAAAACGGGCAAAATGAACGTCACCTACACCGGCAACAAGTCAGACAAACATCCGGCAGAAACAGACATTCCGCGTTTCGACTCGGCCAACCGTCTCGTTTCAGGCTCTCTGTCGCTTGTTCCGCCAAACCCGTATTTCACTATCACTTTGCGTATCAACCCTTCAGCGGTTTAAACAATATATCCTCAGATCAGATTTAGTTTTTTGAGGGTGCGGTAGAGAGTGCGGGTTGGAAGTCCCATTACATTATAGAAGCAGCCGTCGATTTTCTTGATACCTGTAAGACCGATCCATTCCTGTATGCCGTATGAACCGGCCTTGTCGAGTGGCCGGTATTTCTCCACGTATGAAACGATGTCGTCGTCCGACAATTCATCGAACTCTACAATAGTGACTTCGTCGAAAGTATATATTCCGTCAGTTGTTGTAAGCGACACTCCGGTAATCACTTTATGGCGGGCGCCCGACAGCCGGCGGAGCATCTCCATTGCCTCGGCTTCTGTGTGCGGTTTCCCGAGTATCTCTCCGTCGATTATCACCACCGTATCCGCTGTGACAAGCACTGTGTCAGGCTCGATTTCATAGCTTTGCGCTTTAAGGCGCGACAGATAAGCGGGAACTTCTTCCGCTCTGAGTTCGCCGGGATACACCTCTTCGACATCGTTGAGCCTGACGGTTTCAAAATCGATATCCATCATCGACAACAGTTCCCTGCGACGCGGCGATCTGCTCCCCAACAATATTTTCTTCATAACTATTTTGTATGCTTACTGACCGGCGGCAGGCATTACCAGCCGAACGCCTTCTCTGTCGACATCCAGTCGCCACGGGCCTTCATTACTTCCTCAATTATGTCACGTGCCACTCCGTATCCACCTATGACAGGCGAAATATAGCGGGCGATCTCCTTTATATCTATGTCGGCATCGGCGGGCGCCACAGGCAGCCCGACAGTGCGCATGCAGTCATGATCCGGAATATCATCGCCTACAAACACCACTTCTGACGCATCCAGGCTGTTGTCGGCAAGCCATTTCTGCAGAATTGGCAGCTTCATCGATGAACCCATGAACACATCGTTGATGCCAAGAGCCTTATATCTCAATGCTATCGCATCGCTGTAGCCGCCGGTAATGATGGCAAACTTATAGCCGTGTTTAACGGCAAGCTGCATGGCATAACCGTCTTTCACATTGACCATACGCATCGGCGTCCCGTCAGAACCCATAGGCACGGTCGACGGCGAGAGCACGCCATCCACATCAAATACAAACGCTTTTATTTTCGACAGGTCATAATCAATTTTGCTCATGATGATATGTATTATATATTTGGCGTGATATCAGTTCATAAAGTCGGGCATCAGCCTCGTCAAGCATGGCGACATGGCGCTCCATGACATGTGTGTCGCCACGGCGTGCGGGGCCTGTCTGCGCCTCAGCGGGTGAAAGAGTTGCAATTTTGTCGATTGTCTCACGCAACAACGGGTCGAGCGCATGGATATCGGTGCCGCACATGCGCAACTGACGGTCGGCCACAGTCCACATATAATTCACAAAATTGCAAGCGAACACCGCCGCAATGTGCAATCGGCGGCGCCCCTCTGAATCAAGCCTGCTCACACGTCCGCTGATTTTCGATGCAAGCGCCTGCAACTCTTCTGCCGTGCGCTCCTCGTTTGCCTCGATAAACAATGGCACCTGACTCATGTCAACCTGCTTACTCTTTGAAAAAGTCTGTAGCGGATAAAACACGCCGTAACGCGGCCTGTGCCCCTCGAATACTCCGGCGTCGACACTTCCTGACGTATGCACCCATATTCCGTCGCCGCCCACCTTGATACTCTCAGTCAGAGCGACAATACTGTCATCAGTCACCGCCATCAGATAGAGGTCGGCATCGCGACACACAGCATTGGCGTCATCGACAGCATTGCATGCCGGAGATATGGAAGCCGCCAACTCGCGTGCATGCCCGATATTCCTGCTGAAAATCTGTTTTATCTCGATATGCGGAGCGAGCGCGCGGGCAAGATGTGTGGCCACATTCCCCGACCCGATTACAACGCATGTCTTAATCATTGGCTTTATAACAACCGATATGCACGTTTTCCCAGTGGAGTTTCGATGTGTCACACGGACGACGCTCTTCGTCGGGATAACCGAATGTCAGAATACACACCACTGATATCTCTTCCGGAATTCCGAGCAATTCCTGCACATATTCGTTGGCGGGAGTGCCGTCGGTCTGATACCGGTCTCTGACTTCAATCCAACATGAACCTATACCGAGATCAGCGGCCTGAAGCTGCATATATGACGCAGCAGCTGACGCATCTTCAATCCATGCTTCCGATTTTGTCGCATCCACTGCCACTGCCACTGCCAAAGCCGCTTTGGCTATCGGATGAGCGCCTGCAGGTTTGCACTGGCTCAGACGTTCGAGCATATTCCTGTCATCAACGGCCACAAACTGCCATGCACGCGAATTTTTAGAAGTCGGAGCCATAAGTCCGGCCTCCAGAATGAGTTTTACCGACTCTGCGTCGAGCGGTTCATTTTTATAGCGACGTATGCTGCGTCGTCTGACGAGCAGTTCATGCAATGAATCCATATATGTAATATTAAGAAATAAAATCAGCGCATTGAGCACACCCACGCATCGGCAAATCTGCGTCCGATCTCATCATCGTCCTTTGCCCGGAGCGTTTCATTGGTAGTGCTTCCGGTTGCCGCATAGACCCTGTACTTGCCATCTTTCTCAAGTATGCCAAGCTCCACGTCGCTGTGCTCTTTCACAAACTTTTCAGCCTGCGATATTGACTGAAGCGAAGCCACTACAAGACAATAGCGGTCTGACGCATCAAGACGCACAGCTGGCACTGCATCAACTGCAACGTCAGCGACTGCATCAACCGTTTCCGGCGACTGCATTTCAGCCTCATCATCACGGCTTTCATCAGGCACCATGATATTCAGCGTCCGCTCCTCACCTATCGACGGCATAATCGAAGTCTGCGACGATTTCTGTGACATCACGGGAGCAATCGAAGCCATATCATCGTTGCGGTTGAACGACGGGCGCAGCAATGCAACCGAAACGGCCACCGCCACAGCCACCGCTGCGGCTGCTCTTACAGCTCTCAGACCGATACGAGACAGACGTCCGCGGCGCGATGCCTCTATACGTCCGGCATTTATAGCCTCTTCCCTCACCTTGCTGAGCAACGGCTTGATTGCAAGAGCTTCAAAACCGGAGTTTCCGACATGCGACTGCACACCTGAGGGCTCGAATATTACCGATACATTATCCTGCCGTATGAAACGGCCGACTTTTCCAAGCGAGATTTCTCCGTCAAATTCAAGCTGGTGCTTCATCGCAGCGAGCTCTTCCTCAACAATGCGCGACGCACGGGCGAAAGAAATCGCCTCTTTGCGTGCGATTGACGACGCAAGAAGTCCGTCATTGTAGTCAACACTTGCGCAGAACGACAGTTCACGCCGGGGCGGATACATCAGACCGAGTGTTTCATCAAAACAAGCAGGCTGATAATCAGCGATAAAAGCGCCCCATTTCGGCAGGACTACACAGTCGTGCCGATGCACAAGATATTCAATATGTCGGATAACGTGGTTCATCGATACAAAATTAACTCAATTATAGTTTTCTTACAAATAATTTCAATTAAAAATATCTAACTTTGCGACATAATTTTTCAACGCAACGAATCCACATCCAAGTCAAATATCAATATGTGTTTAAACTATAGAACATTATATATATTTCTTACGGCAATCCTCGCGGCTTGCCCGTCATTTGCAGAAATTCCCGATGATGACATGCAGTCAATCTGGAGTGATATCGACAAATCAGTGGCCGCACAGCAATGGCATACAGCCGACTCGCTCATAGTAAAAGCCCTCGAAGTTAACGACGATAAAGCCACGGCAGCAATGCTTCTGTCAAACCTCGGCATGATACGCTACTACGCCGGCAACGACTCTCTCGCAGCCGCAACTCTGACACTTGCCCACGATTCGGCTCCGGCATCGGTCACCATTCTTGCCAACAGGGCTAAAGTATACACTTCGATGGGACGCATCGCCGATGCCGTGAATGACTATGACAATATTGAGCATCTTGATTCGACCTATTCCGACACTTATCTCTACAGAGGTCTGATATATCTTTACAGCGGCAACTTCGAGGACGCCCTGTTTGATTTGCAAAAACGTGAAAGCCTGTCGCCTGACAACGAGGATACCCTCATTGCTATGGCAACATTTTACACCATCACGGAAAACTTCGAAAATGCCGTCTCATATTATACACGCCTGATAAGAGCACGCCCGCAAGCGGAATATTATGCAGGCAGGGCGCTGTGCGCCCTGCAGCTCGACCGCCTTGTCGACGCGTCGGAGGATATTGCCGACGGACTGGACCTCGACTCCGGTTATTCCGAGCTGTATCTGTGCCGTGCGATCCTCAACAAAAAGCGCTACTGCGCCGACGACGCCCGCGCCGACGCCGACCGGGCAATCAGTCTCGGCGCGAACCCCGCACGCATCAAAGCTCTTGTAGGCTTATGAAACTCCGACACATCATCAGATAGGGACAAAAATTAAAAAATCGGCACCCATATTCCGGACGCCGATTTCGCTTTTAGTTGAGTTGATAGGATAATTTAAAGAACTTGTATTATTCCTGAACGAGAGATACAAGCAATTCCTTCTCATCTTCGGGATCGCACTGGATGGTGATTTTGTTTTCACGTCCAAGCCAGCCGAGAGCCGCATACAATTCTTTTTCTTTCAGTTTGGTGATTTTCTTCAGCTGTTTTACGCCCAGTGTCTGAGCGTCAGCGAGTGCATTCCATACGAGTCCTGCCCATTCGCCAATGACTTCTACGTTCATCTTTTTCTAAGTTAAAATTAATACTACAGTTATAATAAATAATAATTGAATTTGGTTCATTTTTCTGCAAAAATAACACTTTTTCGTTAAAATTACACATTTTAACAATTTTATTTATCAGTAAATCAGCACAAAAAGAAACCGCAAGATTACAACACACTAATAATCAACACATTGAAATTTTGCATAAAAAGTCTTTTTTATCTCAACCAAAATGTTTAATTTTGGTTTCATTTATGGAAAAATGATATTTTAATGGAAGCATCAGTTATAAAGAATACAGGCAGCTGGTATGTCGTTCGCACTGACGACGGCAACGAAATCGATTGCAAGATAAAAGGCAACTTCAGGCTCAAGGGGATACGCTCCACCAACCCGATTGCCGTGGGCGACCGCGTAAAGATTGCAGTCAATGAGTCGGGCACAGCATTCATCACAGAAATACTTCCGCGTAAAAATTACATAATACGCCGCGCAAGCAATCTGTCGAAAGAGTCGCATATACTCGCGTCAAACCTCGACCAGACCCTTCTAATCGTCACGCTCGCACACCCTACCACTTCGCTGACATTCATCGACCGCTTCCTCGCTACAGCCGAAGCCTATCGTGTGCCCGCCATAATAGTAATCAACAAAACCGATCTGCTGACTGATCCGGAAGACATGGAGCTTCTTGAAGCTGTAAAGTACCTGTATAAATCAATCGGCTATCCCGTCATAACGACATCAGCAAAAAACGGTGACGGCATCGAAACGCTACGCACCGGGCTTGAAGGAAAGACGACTCTTATCTCAGGCAATTCGGGCGTAGGAAAGACCACACTCATCAACGACCTTATACCCGGACTTGACCTACGCACCGCAGCCATATCGGAAGTGCATGACACTGGCACGCACACAACCACATTCTCCGAGATGTTTCAATTGCCGGGCGAAAGCGGCGGATATATCATTGACACTCCGGGCGTACGCGGCTTCGGCACCATTGAGATGGACGAGCATGAGGTGTCGCATTTCTTTCCCGAGATATTTAAATTCGGCGCTGACTGCCGCTTCAACAACTGCACCCATACCCACGAACCGCACTGCGCCGTCATAAAAGCCCTCGAAGAAGGCCTGATATCACAGTCGCGCTACAACTCCTATCTCAGCATCCTCGAGGATTCAAATCCCGACAAATACCGCAAGCCATATTAACATGAACATACTGATAATAGGAGCCTCATCCGGCATCGGCCGGGAACTGTGGAAACATTACGCTTCGGATGGCAATCGCGTGGCAGTGCTCGCCCGACGCGGAGAGCTTTTACAACAGATGAAAAATGTCCGTCCGGACCACACTTTGGCTATAAGCTGCGACATATCCGACCACACTTCGCTTGAAACCGCAATCGCATCGGTAAATTCCGAATTTGCCGTTATCGACCTTGCGATTATATGCGCCGGCATTGGAGAGTTAAATCCTCAACTGGATATCGAAATCGAACGGGAGACAATATCAGTCAACGTTGCAGGATGGACAGATGCCGTCAATGCCACATATCATGTTTTCGAGCGTCAGGGCTACGGACATCTGGTGACAGTGACATCGATAGGCGGCCTCAACCCGACGCCTATAGCTCCGTCATACAGCGCATCGAAGGCCTATCAGATCAATTATACACGGTCGCTCATAAAAAAGGCCAAGGGAACAGGCATAACTGTAACAGAAATACGCCCCGGACTTGTCGACACAAGAATGGCAAAAGGCGACGGTCTGTTCTGGGTAATGCCACTGCCCGCAGTCACATCACAGATTGTCAATGCGATACGACGCAAGAAAAAACTCCGCATCGTGACAAAAAGATGGCGCATCGCCAATTTCATCCTTCGTCATTTCATTTGAAATCAGCATATAAACATGACAACGCCCGCAAATTTGCATTTGCGGGCGTTGTCATGTTTATCCGTATTATTGCCATTTCAGCAGCAATGTAGTCATGCCGTAAGGTGGCATGCTGAGAGTCCCGTCAAACTCTGAAGAGGGCTCTTCTTCCCGTTCACATATATAGCTTCCTGACGGAGTTGCGCGAGGATATGACACATTGACCTGCTCCTCCTTGTCTGACACCGAACGCAGGCGGACAATCATCGATTTTCCGTCACCGCCGTCTTTCACGACCGACACCACCACATTTGGATTGTCGATTGCCACCGGTGCTTTGATTTCAGACGCGTTTTTAGCAAGCACATGCACAAGGGGCTGCGCCTGCTCCATACCGAAACGGTTGACCGACGCCACGTCGAGCGCACCGTGAGGCATCATACGGTAAGCGAAAGTCACTTTGCCCTCCTGCGTCTGCGGGAAATTGGTGTGCCAGTGATTATTCATCGCCCACGAATAAATCTCGGTCGAATGCTCCGGCAATACCGACTTCCAGTCTCCATTATTACCCCAGCCATGGGCATTGTTGGCAAAACGGCCGCCATATTCCATAATCGGGGCATCAAGCGAGCACCATGTCACGCCATGAGTGTCATTTGACATATCGGCCCAGCGCTGAAGAGCCATCCAGTTGCGGTTGCCCTGCTTCCACTGATCTTTTTCAGGACGCATTATACCCCACGGGATATCAATTCGTGTGGTAGACTCCGGCACGTTGAAATCAAATCCGAAATGTATGCCCTCCTTATCAGTGACAGGAAGTTTGTCTACAGTGTTTGAAATCTCAACCCAGGGTTGCCCGGCGATAAGACGCACAGAGCGTGTGAGCGAACGGCATCCCTGAGCCTCTGATCTGACAGTCACCTCCGACACCAGCGGACCGTTTTCTGTCACCTCGACCGACAGCACTTTGTCGGCGCGAGGTTCATCGACATTGCCCGGAAGCCAGACAAAGCGGTTTGCTCCGCTGCCGATATAGTTATAGTCGCTGCCGTCAAGACTTAGCGAAGTGATATCGCCGCTTGCCTGATCTATGCCTACTCTGACTGCCCCATTATACATTTCCGAAGCGGTCACACTGTTGTTGCCGGCAAGCGTACAGTCACCCTCGACAACGGTGTAGTGAGTAGTTCCGAAAGCGGGAGTCTCGTTGGCAAGGAAAACGAGCTCTCCGGTCGACAGACGCTGCGCAAGCACTTCGTTGCCGTTGTCATCAAGCACGCGGTTGCCGCGAAGGCTCTCTTTCCGAGAAAGGGTCACGACTCCACCACGCGGCCACGAGTGGGTATTGATTACAGTCACACCGCCTTCTGCAGGACCATCCCATGGACCGAACGCACCGTTTGCTTTGTCGGTGACCGGGGCAAGCACTTCATCAAGCAACGCTCTCGAGCGTTTGTCAGCCTCCTCGAAATATGATTTCTTTACATTCCATATCGCATCGCCGAAATACGGGTCGTTAGGATTTTCAAAACACCATGTATGCTCCGAACCAAGTATAATATATCTCCATGCTTCCTCGATATCGGCACGTGGAGCAGGATCGCCTTTGTCGGCAAGCAGAGCCGCCACTGTCTCCACCTGTATCATTCGTTCTTTCGAACGGCGGTTGACAGCGGTAAGTCCGGCAGCTGTGCCGAGGCCGTCGGTCCAGTATTCAGTATAATCGCCCGTCACAACAGGAAGAGAGTCGCCGTAACGCTCCTCTATCATAGTCATGACGTCGCGGCCGTTGCTTATCTTTATATGGGGATAGGCATATTTTTCATTCCATTCCTTTACAGCGTCGGGAATATCGGCATCGATAGGGTTATTGTCCCACAGCGACCATGACAGAAAAGCGAAATCGTAAGGATAATCGCTGTTCTGCAATTCGGCAAGCTGCCGCGTGAAATCGACATTGGCATATCCCATCTTTATCACTTTAGGCACTTTCGCATGGCTGCGCTGACCGAGCCACGGACGTCCGGTCTCTCCGCCTTTTCCCATACTTCCGCTGTTGGCATAGTTGCCGGGCTGGAAAAAGAGCACTTTCGACTTCCCGTCGGGGCCGACCCACCAGAACGGTTTTCCGTCGAGGCCGTCACGGGCATGCCCTATGCGGTCGCCTCCGTTGGGCCACGATATGATATATTTTATACCTTGATTTGCAAGCACCGGCACCAGACCCCACGTTATACCCGGAATATCGAATTGCTGGAACACATCCACATCAACGCCCGACCGACGCTGCATATCACGCGAAAATCCGAACAGATGAAACAACTCCTCGTCAGCGCATATACTTGTATTGAGATTTACGTAAGAGGCGTCAACAGAAATATGTCCGAGGCGTATGGCGGAAATGATACTGTCACGAAGTTCAGGCTGCGTGTTCCACAACCGCTCTATCGGCCATGTCACCTCCGGGTTCCAGACCATTTGAGCGCCGTCGGGATAATCACGGGTCTCGTGTCCCAGACGCATTCCCTCCACAACATTGCTTTTGTGCAGAGCCTCGATGTTTTTATGAGTGTTGGTGTATCCGATATCCACGTGCGAATGATTGAACAGATAGACTGTAAACTGTCTCATCTGCGGCACTGCGACCGTATCTTTCAGTTCCTTGCCACCGGCACGCAGAGTCATCACTACTGTCTCATCCTTATCGACTCCGATTGACTTCGGCAACAGGAATTCCACCGTAGTCTCACCATCAGCTTTAATATTATAGGTCTTTTTCTCTTTTTTAGAGCCACATCTGGCTTCAACGGTAAATTTGCCATCGAGTTCTTCTCCGGTGAGTCTCACATTTACTATACGTCCCGCCGATTTATCCTGACGATAGCCATACATCGGCTTCACTTCATACTGCACTGACTGCGGCACAACTGCGGCAGACACATGCATCACCGCACACCCAAGACATAGCGCGGCAATCACTTTTCCGGTATTATTCATTTGTTTATGTTAGGTTATATGTTATATTTTCGTATACAAAAGTAATATTTTTTACCAAATTTTTCAACCGGTCAGTAATATTTTTATCATTAGATGGAAAAATCAAGCAGCACGCTGTCACAAAATACGGAATTATTGTAACAGAGAGCCACTTGATGCAATCTATGATTATAATCTATTTCCCTGTGCCGAAACGGGATGTGTCGATATCGTTGTCTTTTGGTTTGAAACCGTTGAATCGCCAGATGAATGTCAGTTTGAGATTGCGGGCCATATCGCGCACTTTCATCCGGTAATCCTGACCGGCATGGTTGACAGTCATGGTCGGAGACCATTTGTTGAATATGTCATCGGCTTTCAAATCAAGTTCACAGCATCGTCTCTTTCCGAATTGCCATTTGACACCTGCATCAATCCTCCATATTCCTGACATATCTGCTATCCCTTGCAATGAAGGTGAAATGTAACTGAAATCCACAGAAACGGAAACAGGACTGTTCTTGCTGAACTTGAAGGAGTTGTTAAGTGAGCCGTAAAAAATCCACTTACTGTTGTCAAAGCTGATGTCATGGAAATGATTAGCCTTTGCTCGCCTGTTCATTACATTTGCAGTGGCTGTGGCATTCCATATATAGCTGACACCGAAGGGTGCATAGAGATTTAGCCCAACCACACGCTCATAGTTCATGTTGATGGTCTGATATATCAGATTCAGAGCGTCGGGCGATTGATATGGCAACTGTACAGTAGTTTTGTCGCCATATTGGAAATAGAGTGTCGCAACATACTTCTGTCTGAGAATATAGTTAAACTGCGCATCATATTGGATATATGGCTGTAAGGCAGGATTTCCTATTACCGTCGAGTAGTCGTTGATGTGGCTTGTGCCGCCGTGCAGTTCCCAATATGAGGGATAGATGCGTTGGGTGTTGAAGTTGAGTTGGAATATGCTTTTCGGTGTCTTATAGTAAGTCGCTCCTAACTGAGGGATGAAGTTCCAGTTATGCTGATATCTATTGTGATAATACTCTCCTTTTGCCGAGAGATTGAATGACAGACCCCAGTCGAACGACCGTTGTGTGCCAGAGTAAAAACTCGCCACATCTTCGCTGAGAATATCATCGAAATCAGGATTGTCGGACATTGCGTAGTGTTGTGAACTGTGATCTTTCGAGTGTTGATATTCTGCGCCATAGTTCAGTTGCCACTGTCCAAGCTGATGCTGTTGGTCAATATATGCATGCCAACGGTTAATATCCTGACGGTTTTCAGAGCCAAGAAGGTAGTCTGTGTCCTTAAACAATGACTGTGAACGGTTTTCGGAATAGCGGGTGTAGTCGCCGCCTATTGTCATGCCAAATGGCGCGGTGTAGCGCATGGCGATATTGTGATAGCCGACAGGCGACAGCATGTTGTAGGCATTTGTATAGTTGCCCAAAGTGCCTGATGAGAGACTCCAGCTCTTTGAATCGGAGATTATCTGACCGTTGTAAGTGAGTTTGAGTGTTTTCCAAGAAGCGGAGGCAAATATGGTATTGCTCCAGTTCTGACCAATACGCCGCATGTCGTCCTCAATCATAGTTCGTCCGTCATTATAAAGATGATTCGACCATGTTTCCTCGCGGCTCCACGATTTACTGCGCGTCAGTCCATAGTTTAAGTCAAAAGTCCAGTCTTTTATAGCGCATGTGGCTGCAAGCACACCGCCATACGAACCATAGTGAGCCTGATTATATCCGGCTCTGACCTGTCCCTGCAAGCCGTCGAGAGGCGT
>CAMWIJ010000032.1 GCA_947174275.1 uncultured Muribaculaceae bacterium | reverse complement strand
TAAGCTCTCTCTTTCTTAAGTTAGTGACATTGCACGAGCCGTGCGTCCCTACAATTCGGGGGCAGGTTTGCGTGCTCTGTATTTACTGATTTCGGTTGACGGTATGTGGCACACTGCGTCGCTTCCGCTCTGCTGTCAGGAGCGGGAGATGGTGTAGGTTGTGCCGGTGGTTGTATCGAAGGTGATAACGCCGTCGACCGGTTTTACGGTGAAGGGGGCGCCTGAGGAGGGGGTCACTTTCACCTGTGCAACGGGCCAGGGGTTATCCATGCGGAAGGTGTTGCCGCATTCGCTGAGGCATGTCACCGGAGATATTTCCCCGTGAGCCACGGAGGCCGAGATGAGAAATGCGCCCTGAGCGCGGAGGGTGTTGAAACTTGCGTCGACAGCGAAATCCCAGTTGGGGAACAGATTGACTGTGCCGTCGTATGACTGCATGAGACACTCGTTGATGACGGCGGGGAGAGCAAAATTCTCAAACCAGATGCCCATCGGCGCCATATATGTGTAGTCGGTCAGGTCGTCGTAGCGACCGCCGGTCTCAAGAAGGGCATCTGTGACAGTGCCGCCGGGGAGTGTGGCATAATTGACCTGTCTCTTGAAGGCATCGAGGTCGAGCATGCCCATCCGGGCTTTCTGCATGCTAAGGAACACGATTTCGTTGCCTCCCTCGTTGCGGTGAGCCCTGATGGTGTTGGCGACAAGGCTGCGTATGCTGTCGGGAGAATGAAGGCCATATTCATTGCCGGGAAATACGACAGCGAGATTGGCCGGAACGTTGTAGACGACATCAGCGCGTTCGCCGGGCACAGAGGTCAGCACCACAGAGTTGTCGTCAGCCTGCGCGGTTGAATATGATGGCATCGCCTTGAGTATTTTCCTTACATCGGCAGCGAGTTGCTTCTCCTGCTTTCCGAGTTTCAGCGTGTCGACAGCCTCAAGATAAGCGTTAAACACGTATCGGGCGAGGGTGATGTCAATCTGCGTGTCGTAATTGTATTTGAAGCCCGGCTGAAGGCCGTAGAGCTCGGGAGGCACCGAGGGGAAAATATGGTACAGGCCGTCGTCGAAACGTCCGCTGCGGGCTTCGGGACGCGACATGTAGTCGACAAGAAACTCCACTGCGGCCTTTATTGGCGCGAAGGCGCGGTCACGCAGAAACCCGGTGTCGCCCGAGTAGAGATAATGCCACCAGAGCCCCTGCACCATCCACGGAGTCTCAAACACCTCCCAGCCCCAGTCGGGAACCGGATATGGATGCACCGACATTTCAACGGGATAGGCGGAGTGAGGGAAGAAAGCTCCGCGCATGCCGTAATAATCGCGCGCCCACATGGTGCTGACAGGCATGAGCCGGTCGACAAGGTCGACGTAAGCGAGGTTTTTGTCGAGATGGTTGGATGAGAATGTCAGCCAGAAGGGCTGCTGCGTGTTGTAGTTGAGATGGTAGTCGCCATGCCATGCGGTGCCGATATTCGAGTAGCTCCAGTTGGCGAATATACCGGGGCATATTACTCCGGGACGCACGGCACAATTGAAGAAATACATGTTGCGATACCAGATGCGTTCAAGCTCCTTGTCATCAAGTTCGACCGACGAGGCGCTCCAGAATTCGTCCCAAGCCTTGCGGTTGGATGCGATGCAGCTGTCACGGTCGGTGACAGACGGCGCGAGAGGCACGGCCACGGCGTTGCTGACATCTCCCAAAGAACCTTCACAGAGCGAGGCTTCCATATAGAACGGCATATCGCCGGCCACGATATAGCGTTCGAGCGGCGCGAGGGGCAGCTCCTGACCGTAGATTGTGTGGCGCGCTCCTTCTTCAAGCGCCGGAGCGCTCCACAGACGCAATGCGAACGCCTTGTCACGGTCGCCGGGAGAGCAGTCCTCATTGGCGGGAAGCTGCTGCATAAAGCCGAGAGAGTGAGCACCGCACTGCAGAGCCTCCCATGCCGGCATGTCGGCGGGTGTGGAGGGGTCGGGAAGGAGTCGGACGCGGTTGAAGCATGACGGCACGGGGTGCCCGTCGCTGTCGACGAGTGACAGCCAGAGATTGTCAGCCTTCATGTCGACATCGACAAGGAGACGCAACTGTCGGCCACCGCTCAGCAGGCTGACTGCGCACTGACCTGATGATATGTCGAGAGTGTGACCGAGCAGTTCCACATCACGTCGGTCGAAGCCGAGAATAAGGCTTCCGCAGGGGAATGGACGCGGATAGGGACTGCGATAGTTGTCGGCGGTGAGATTGAGATAATCGGAAAAGAATTTGTCGTGATGAATCGACGGCAACGAGTCGGACAGCTGAGCGGCCTTTTCGAAAATCTCCTGAAAAGTGCCGATTTTATCTTTGTGGTTTTCGGTAACGCGTATGTCCCACACATTGTTGTGTCCGAAATGCAGGATTACGGCATCGGGACGGGTGCGTACCACCACCCCCATTGCACCGTTGCCAAGCAATGCGCCTTCGAAGAAATCAACGGCGGGAGAATCGCGCACAATGGAGTGACGGGATGCGATTTCTGCACCGCGGGAAGCAGAGGCAGCGGCAGTCAGTGACACCGCCGCGGCAAGAATAAACGAGATAAGTCGTGACATGATTTATGTTTTATGTTTTGGTTTGTTTTTGCAAAGATAAGAAATATCAAGAAATAAATTGATGTCAACAATCAAATTGCAGGGTTTGATTGTTAATGATTTATAGCCACTAAGGGATGGGCGAAGGGATGCGCATTCCGACCGGTAATTTTGCATAATATTAACGTTTTAACTGTTCAGGTTATGAAATCAATATTGTTTAGAGCGACAATCGCGCTGACCGCCGTGACCGTCATGTCATCGTGCCATAAAGAGAAACAGCCCACGGCTCCGGCGCCCGTGAGGGTGGAGACTGCGGTGGCCGGAGAGTCAGACATGTCGACTTCGCGCAATTATTCGGGCACGGTGGAGGAGTCGAGCGGCACTGTTGCAAGCTTCTCGGTGCCCGGCACTGTGCAGACAATGAATGTGTCGGCCGGCGATTACGTGAAGAAAGGACAGCTCATAGCCACGGTTGACGCCGCGTCGCTGAAAAATGCCTACGACATATCAAACGCAGCGCTCACCCAGGCACAGGATGCCTACAACCGCATGAAGATGCTCCATGACGCCGAGGCGATAGCCGACATCAAGTGGGTGGAGATGCAGCAGACGCTGCGACAGGCACAGAGCGCCGAGGCGATAGCCCGCAAGACGCTCAACGACGCCAATCTCTATGCACCTCTGTCAGGCTATGTGTCGGAGAAGTATGTCGACGCCGGCATGACAGCTGCGCCGGGTCTGCCGGTTGTCAAGATTGTCAGCATCGACCCGGTGAAGGTCAGCATCTCCATTCCCGAGAACGAGATAGCGTCGATACCCGACGGCGCAGATACCGATATTTCCGTGTCGGCACTGGGCGGCAAGCGTTTTACCGGCAAAATCGTGGAGAAGGGTGTTTCGGCCAATCCTATCACGCGGTCGTATGACGTCAAGATTACGGTCGACAATCCCGACGGAGAGCTACTGCCCGGCATGATATGCGACGTCACGCTCAACACCGACACCGTGAGCCGCAGCCTTACGGTGCCGCTCGACGCAGTTATGCTTGCGTCAGACAACAGCCACTACGTATGGCTCGACTCGGCGGGCTACGCCGTGAGACGCAGCGTCGACACCGGCGCGCTGACCGATGAAGGCATAGTAATCAACAGCGGCATAGCGCGCGGCGACACCCTTATCGTGAAGGGTCAGCAGAAAGTGAGCCGCGGCTCGAAACTGACAGTAATCAACAAGCAGTAAAACCGACAAGACTATGGGACCGCAGAGTAAAGGCGGCATCGTGGCGTTCGGGCTGCGTTACCGCAAATTAGTGATATTGGTAGTGACGGTGCTGGTGGTATTCGGCATCTATGCACTGGAGAAGATGGACAAGAACGAGTTTCCGAGCTTTACCGTCAGGGAAGGGCTTGTGGTGGCCGTATGCCCCGGGTCTGACGCCACTCAGATGGCCGACGAGGTGCTCAAGCCGCTCGAGGATTTCATTTTCTCATATAAAGAGGTCGACAAGAGCAAGACACATTCACGATGCACGTCGGGAATGGCGATAGTGTTTGTGGAGCTCGATGAAGATATCGACGACACCGTGCCATTCTGGAACAAATTCCAGATCGGACTGCAGAAAGAAAAACTCTCGTTGCCGAAGAATGTGCTCGCCGTGGAGGCGCTGACCGATTTCGGCGACACCTCTTCGCTTCTGATAGCCATATCGTCGGACGACAAGACCTACCGTGAGCTCGGAGTCATCACCGACAATCTGCGCGACCAGCTGAGGTCGGTGCCGTCGGTGGGACAGATGTCAGACTACGGCAAACAGAAAGAACAGGTGGCAATCTATGTCGACAACGAGCGGCTTACGCATTACGGCATCAAGGCCAACATGCTCGCCGCCACGATGCTCGCGCAGGGCTTCGGCACCACGGGCGGAGAGATAAAGGGCGACAGCTACACGTCGCCGATATATGTGAGCCGCCCGGTCAACTCGACGCGCGATGTCGAGAACATGATAGTGTTTTCCACTCCGTCAGGCTCTATAGTGAGAGTCAAGGATATAGCTCGTGTGGTCAAGGAATATCCCGAGCCGTCGCGCTATATCACCAACAACGGCGCCAAATCGCTGCTGCTGAGTGTGTCGATGAAAGACGGCAACAATATCGTGGAGATGGGCAAGCAGGTGCAGGAGAAACTCGACGAATTCCAGTCGACGCTGCCGGCCGATGTCAACGTGTTTAAAATCACCGACCAGCCTACGGTGGTGAATTCGTCGGTCAATTACTTTCTGTCGGAACTTCTCATCGCCATCGTGGCGGTGGTGATAGTGATAATGCTACTTCTGCCTATAAAGGTGGCGCTGATAGCTGCCGGAACCATACCTATCACGATATTTATCGCCCTGGGCATATTCTATGCGCTGGGCATAGAGCTCAACACGGTGACACTGGCGTGTCTGATTGTGTCGCTGGGCATGATTGTCGACAACTCCGTCGTCATCATCGACAATTATGTGGAACTGATTTCCGACGGCATCGACCGCAAGACGGCGGCTTACCGCTCGGCGGTGGAGTTTCTCAAGGCTATATTCTCGGCCACCTGCGCCATATCGATAACATTCTTTCCGTTCCTGATAACGCTCAACGGCATGTTCCGCGACTTCATGAACGATTTTCCGTGGGCCATCACAATCATATTGTTCGTGTCGCTGTGCATAGCCGAGATACTTGTGCCCTATCTGCAGTTCAAGCTCATCAAGAAACCTATCTACAAGATAGAGAAAGAGGCAGTTGAGTCGGGCAAGAAGAAATTCTCGTTTTTCGTGGCTCTGCAGAAAGGTTACGACAAGCTTGCCGACGTTTGCTTCCGTTTTCCGGTGGCGACACTGATTATCGGGCTGGCGTGCGTTGTGCTCGGCGGACTGATATTCATAAAGCGCCCGATGAAGCTGATGCCGATTGCAGAGCGCAATCAGTTTGCCGTAGAAATCTACATGCCTACGGGAACGCCTCTGGCGCGCACCGACGTTGTGGCCGACTCGCTCGCCAATGTGCTTCGCGGCGACAGCCGGGTAGTGTCGGTTTGTGTGTTCCACGGCTGCTCGTCGCCACGCTTCCAGACCACTTACGCCCCGCAGGTGGGCGGTCCGAACTTCGCCCAGTTCATTGTCAACACCGTGAGCAACGAAGCCACGGAGGAGGTGCTTGACGACTATACCGACAAATTCGAGTCATACTTTCCGGAAGCATATTGCCGCTTCAAGCAGCTGAGCTATTCCAATGCCGACTATCCGGTGGAGGTTCGCATCACCGGAAATGATTTCAACAGTCTGCAGGCAGTTGCCGACACGGTGCTCGAGCAGATGCGCCGCACCGAGGGGCTGCGGCTTGTGCGACCCAACACCTCAACGCCGCAGGTTGCCGCGATGGTCTCGACCGACGACCAGCTGATGTCGCGTCTCGGCCTCAACAGCCTGTTTCTGGAGGCTACGCTGGCGATGCGCTACAGCGGAGGAGTGCCCGTGGCGACAGTGTGGGAAGGCGACTACGGCATGGATGTGGTTGTCAAGAGCGACAAGGCCGACCGGTCGGAAGTGAGCGAGCTTAGCAACGAGGAGGTGCCCGTGCTTGAGTTTGCGAGCGCACCGGTGCATCAGTTCGCCGAGGTGGAGCCGGTGTGGGACTACGGCCTTGTCGGACACTACAACGGCAAGCCGACAATCACGCTGATAGCCGAGAACGAGCGCGGCACCAACGCCATGGAAGTGACCGAACACCTTCAGAGCGTGCTTGACGGCGTAAGCCTGCCCGAAGGGGTGAGCATCGAATATGGAGGCGAGTATGAAAACACCGACGAGATACTTCCGCAGATCATGTCGGCGCTTGCGATAGCGATAGTGATAATATTCTTTATCATCTTGCTGCACTACAAGCAGGTAGACATCTCCGTGATACTGCTTGTGTCGCTGCTGCTGTGCATACCCGGCGCCGCCTTCGGTCTCTTTGCGATGAACGAGCCGATATCGCTGACCTGCACGCTCGGCATCATTTCGCTGATGGGCATTTTAGTGCGCAACGCAATCATCATGATCGACTACGCCGAACAGCTTCAGGGTCAGGAGCATCTTGACAACCGGACGGCAGCCATCGAGTCGGCCAAACGACGTATGCGCCCGATATTCCTGACCTCAGCGGCCGCCACGATGGGAGTGCTGCCGATGGTGATATCGAACAGCGCGCTGTGGAAGCCGATGGGCACGGTAATATTTTTCGGGACGCCGCTGACGATGGTGTTCACGCTCACGGTGATACCGGTGATGATGTGGAAATTTACAGGAAAGAGAAAAATCGACCCGCCCTACGGCGCGCCGACACCCGACTTCGGCGACTCACCCGCCCCGACCTTCTACACCGGAAGCGACAGCGGCGCCGTGGTGGAGACTGCGGCACCGGCCGTAACAGTAACTGCCGGAAAGCCGGCCGACAAGTCAAATTCCAACCCCAAATGATTATTACGGTTATGAAACGATTGTCAATAGCATTTACAGCCATGCTGTCGCTGCTTGGCGCTACAGCCCAGGAGCAGGCAGGCGGAGAGGAAGCCCGCATGCTCACGCTTGACGAATGCCGTGAGCTGGCGATAAAAAACAATGCCAAGGTCAATGTCGCGGCAAGCAATGCCGAGGCCGCCGAGGAGTTGCGCAAGGAGGCATTCACCAAGTATTTCCCGACGGTGACGGCATCGGGCATGGCGTTCGCTGCCAACAAGCCTGTGGTCGACCTCGACATATTCAACATAGCCACGCTGCAGATGATAAAGCGCGGTGTGAGCGCCAATGTCACGGCGGTGCAGCCGGTGTTTGCCGGCGGACGCATAGTCAACGGCAACCGCCTCGCCGAGGTCGGTGTGGAAGCGGCAGGACTTGAACGCGAGAATGCGGTCAACGAAGTGACGATGACCGCGGAGAAATATTACTGGCAGCTTGTGACACTGAAGTCGAAGCGCCGCACTCTCGAGGATGTCATCGCGCTGGTCGACACGCTTGAATTTCAGGTGGGTGTCGCGCTGAAGGCCGGAGTCACCACACGCAACGAACTGCTCAAGGTGCAGCTGCGCAAAAACGAGCTGCGCTCCACGATGGTAGACCTCGACAACGGCATAGCGCTCTCGCGTCAGCTACTTGCACAATATACCGGACTTGACGGCTCGGCGATAGATGTGGCCGAGGAGGAGACACCCGACGAGGTGCCCCCCTACCCTTCCGACATCTATATCGACCCGAACGCGGCATTGGGAAGCACTGCCGACTACCGGCTGCTGCAGAAGAAAGTGAAAGCCTCGGAGCTTGAGGAGAAAATCGCCGTGGGAGAAAACCTGCCTACCGTGGGGGTCGGCGCGGGATATTTCTACGACGATGTCATCAGCCAGCGTCACGGCTTCGGAGCGGTGTTTGTCAGCGTGTCGGTGCCGATAAGCTCATGGTGGGGAGGCTCCCACGCGATAAAGCGTCGCAAACTCGAGACAGCCAACGCGCGGATGGAGATGAACGACCTGTCGCAGATGCTGTGCATCAAGATGATAAACGCGTGGGATGATCTCACTTCAGCCCACCGCAAGATGGAGATAGCGAAGGAATCGATTGCCCAGTCGGCCGAAAATCTGCGCATGAACCAGAATTTCTTTCATGCCGGAGTGAGCAATGTGACCGACCTGCTTGACGCCCAGACACTCTACCGCCAGAGTCTCGACCAATATACGGAGGCTTACGGGGCTTATCGCGTGGCGCGTGTGAGCTATCTGCAGGCCACGGGCCAGGAGCAATAACGGCTTTAAGGTCGTTAAAGTCGTTAAGGACACTACGGTCGCTGATGGATTGGGGAATGTCGCGGTAAAGTTTGCGATTTAGAACAAAAAGGGAGCTTGATGTGTTAAAATTTTGTATATTTACGAAATTCATTAACATTAAGCTCCCACATCATTATGAGTGCCCAATTAAAAATTTTCTGCAAGAATATCAACAGATATATACCGTTTGAGGGAGGAGAGACCCTATCGGAGATATTAAAACGTGTCTCCGGCGAAATAGCGTTCACGCCGATATGCGCGCGTGTCAACAACAAGACCGAGGACTTGCAATATGCGGTGTTCGCGCCCAAGCAGGTGGAATATCTGCCGGTCACCACGGCATCGGGGATGCGGGTTTACACCCGCTCGCTGTGTATGATGCTTTACAGGGCTCTTGTGGAGTGTTATCCGGGAACGCGCCTGAATATATGCCACTCGATATCGAAGGGGTATTACTGCCGCCTTGACAATATAGAGGTTACCGACGAGGTGGTTGAAAATCTGCGCGAGGCGATGCGTCGGCTTGTAGAGCGCGATGTGGCGTTCGAGCGCAAGGAGCGTCTGACGGCTGATGTCAAGGAGATGTTTCGCAAGGAGGGTCTTGACGACAAGGTGCAACTGCTCGACACAATCCATGACCTTTATACGGTGTATTACCGACTGGACGGCGTGATTGACACATATTACGGACCGCTCGCGCCGTCGACAGGATTTCTGCGTTGCTTCGATCTGAAGCGCTATCATGAGGGATTTCTGCTTCTGGGTTGCGACCACAGCTGTCCGGACGTGCCGGCTCAGCCTATCACCCAGGAGAAGATGTATAATGCGTTTACGGAGTATGTCGCATTCAACCATATCATTGGGATACGCAATGTGGGAGAGCTGAACAAATCGACAGAGGAAAACCGTTCGGCCGAACTCATAAATGTGGCCGAAGCGCTGCATGACAAGAAGATAGCGTCGATAGCCGATGAAATAAAGCGCCGTTATGAAGCCGGAGGGGCACGCGTGGTGATGATTGCCGGGCCGTCGTCGTCAGGAAAGACGACGTTTACGAAGCGACTGGCAATCTATCTGCTGACCAATCTGCTCAAGCCTAAGATGATATCGCTCGACAATTATTTTGTCGACAGGGTGAACACACCTCGTGACGAGAGCGGTGACTATGACTACGAGTCGCTGTATGCGCTTGACCTGCAGCAATTCAACTCCGACCTACGCCGTCTTATCGCCGGAGAGGAGGTGGAGCTGCCTACCTACAGTTTTGAGCACGGTCACCGCCTGTATAAGGGAGAGCGCCTGCAGCTCGACGACCGCTCGATACTGCTCATCGAGGGAATACACGGGCTCAATCCGGAGCTGACATCGGAGATTGAGGACAGCATGAAATATCGCATCTATGTGTCGGCGCTGACAACGCTTGCCATCGATGACCACAACTGGGTGCCGACGACCGACAACCGTCTGCTCCGCCGCATCATACGCGACCACAAATACCGCGGGACGTCGGCGATGGAGACGATACGCCGCTGGCCGAGCGTGAGACGCGGCGAGGAGCGCTGGATATTTCCGTATCAGGAGAATGCCGACTCGACATTCAACTCGTCGCTGATATTCGAGCTTGGCGTGATGCGCGAATATGGCGAGGGGCTGCTGAAGAATTTTCCACGCGACACTCCGGAATATGCCGAGGCCTACCGCCTGATGAAGTTTCTGAGTTATTTCGCTCCGATACCGGGCCGCGACATACCACCGACATCGCTGCTGCGAGAGTTTTTGGGAGGCTCGTCGTTCCATTACTGACGGCACTGCCGGGGAGACTCGGCAGGGTGTTTGTTGAAGAAATGCGGGCGTTGGTTGAAATGTAAGCATACGTGTCACTTTTTGACGCATTTATAATTAAACTTTTGCTTATTTTTGCAGTCAGTAACACGATTGAAGTCGGAAAGCGGCTGTAGTCAAGCAGTTTCCGGCATTAAGCAAAAGAACTCAATTCAACAAATATCCCTAAAAAGTATCCCCAAAAAGATGAGAGATTTCAGAGGAATGGTATTGGCAGCGTGTATGGCGGCATGCAGTGTGCTGACCGTCGCGGCCTATACTGTAAGCGGAACGGTGTCGGACGACACTGGAGAGCCGCTGATGGAGGCGGGAGTGAGACTCCTTGCCGCCAAAGACAGTGCGTATGTGAAGGGAACTGCCGCCGACATGAACGGCAAATTTTCCCTTCAGGATATCAAAAACGGCAGTTATATACTTGAGACGAGCTATATCGGCTATGTCAAGAATTACAAAAATCTGACAGTGGCCGACAAGAATGTCAATGCCGGGACAATCACTCTGAAAGAGTCGTCGCATCTGCTGGCCGAAGCAACGGTGACGGCAGTCAAAACGCCGATCAAGGTTATGCAGGATACGGTGGAATACAATGCCGACTCCTACAAGACACAGCCCAATGCCGTGGTCGAGGACTTGCTCAAACGTCTGCCGGGCGTGGAGGTTGACTCCGACGGCAAGATCACAGCCAACGGCAAGGAGGTGACGAAGATACTCATCGACGGCAAGGAATTTTTTGCCGATGACCCCAAAGTCGCCTCCAAGAACCTTCCGGTGAACATGGTCGACAAGCTTCAGGTTGTGGAGCGCAAGAGTGATCTGGCGCGTCTGACCGGAGTAGATGACGGCGAGGACGAGACCGTCATCAACCTTACGGTTAAGAAGGGGATGCAGAACGGCTGGTTCGGAACGGTCGAAGCGGGCTACGGCACCGACGACCGCTATCAGACCGCCTTTAATGTCAACCGGTTCTGGAACGGCAACCAGATAACCTTCATAGGCTCGGCCAACAATACCAACGACCTTGGCTTCACCGACGGCAACGGCAACCGTTTCCGCCGCTTCGGGGGCGACCAGGGCATAAGCAACTCGCAGAGCTTCGGCGTGAATTTCAACGTGGGCAAAGACGAGAAGCTGCGCGTGGGCGGCGATGTGATGTATTCACACTCCGACAAAACGAGCGAGCAGCGCCAAAACCGCCAGTATCTGCTTGAAGATGACCCCTATACCCAGAATTCCTACTCAAACTCACGTGACAAGGGTCATAATGTGAGAGCCGATTTCAGGATAGAATGGAAACCCGACTCGTTCAACACGTTTGATTTCCGTCCGAATTTCTCGTACAATCAGAATGACTCGTGGTCAGAGGCGTTTTCGGTGTCAGAGGGGAAGAACACGTCGCTCAACCGGTCGCAGTCAGACGGCAAATCGTATGAAGCCGGCGGACGTCTTATCTACAACCACAGTTTCGCCAGCCACAGAGGGCGTTCGTTTTCAGTGTTCGCCAACTACCGCATGAGCAATGTCAGAGAGTATGAAGACAGCTATGTCTACAATATCTTCCATCAGTTCAACGACTCAGTAGACAGCTATGACCAATGGATTGACAACAAGACCTGGAGCAACTCGGTAAGCGCGCGACTGACGTGGACAGAGCCGCTTGGCGATGTGCGCAACGGCAACTTCCTTACTGTAGGCTACTCCGCCAACATGCGCTGGAACAACGCCGACAAACTTGTGTATGACCGTCCGGTCAGTTTCGGCAACGAGGTGTGGGACTTCGTGCTCAACGGCATGGATTACACGCTGCCGATGCCGGAGATAGACTATGCCAACATAGAACTTGTCGACACGCTGTCGAACCGGTTCCGCAACACCAACTTCCAGCAGGATATACGTGTCGGCTACAAGAAGGTCAACAGCAAGTATACGCTTGACGCCGGCATGTCAATAGTGCCGATACGCATGAAGAGCACCAATCTGAGCAATTCGGCCAAGAGCATACCAGAGCGCACGACGTGGAATTACTCACCCTTCCTGCGGTTCAAATATAAGTTTGACAAGACGAGCTCACTCAATGTCGACTACTACGGACGCAGCTCCCAGCCGTCGATGAGCCAGTTGCAGCCGGTGGCCGACTACAGTAATCCGCTGAATGTGGTGCAGGGTAATCCGGATCTTGTGACATCGTTCAACCACAACATACGTCTGCGCCACCAGGCGTTCAATGCCGAGGCACAGCGCTCGACGATGACAATGTTTGACGCGCAGATCACACAGAATTCCATCATCTCCAAGACGACATACAACAGCCAGACGGGCGGTCGCTACACGACCTATGAGAATGTGAACGGAGTGTGGAACGCGCGACTGATGAACATGTTCTCGCAGCCACTGCGCAACAAGGTGTTCACGTTCAACAACAATATTTTCACGACGTTCAACCGTCGACTGGGCTATAACAACGGCGAGCGCAATGTGTCGAACTCGTTTATGGTTGCGGAATCGTTCTCGTTTGCCTATCGACCGGACAATCTGGAGCTTGAGCTGCGTCCGATGTATAATTTCTCGACGACCCACAACTCGGCGTCGTCAATGACATCGACCAACGTGCACCGCTTCGGAGGCAATTTCAACGGCACATGGTACGGCCCGCTCGGGTTTGTGCTCAACAGCGAGCTGACCTACTCCGCCACACGCGGATATGCAGCGGGTTATGACGCCGACTCATGGATGTGGAACGCATCGATATCATATCAGTTCCTTCCGGGAAAAAATGCGACTATCATGCTCAAGGCCTACGACCTGCTGCAGCAGAAGAAGGATATATCGCGCACGGTGACTGCATCGTATATCGATGACACGCAGTATAACGCTCTGACACGGTATTTCATGCTGTCGTTCACGTATAAGTTCAATACGTTTGGCAGCGGCAATCAGCCGGCCAACCGCAACGAACGGCGCATGGGACCACCTCCCGGAGGCGGACCCGGCGGCCCCGGCGGACGCATACGCTGACACATAAAGCGAGCCAATCGGCTCGCTTTTTTTATTTTTACCATTAAATGTAGGAGTGTCATGAGAGCTGTGGGGGCGGAGCGGTCTGCGATATATACCACAGACCGCCCTTCCCGGGCTTGGCTGATATGGTAGCTTGTAGTGGCCGGGGTCTCCGCCCGCTCCGCGGTCTGCGAACCCCGGTTAATCACGGGCACGAGCCTCCGGCTCTCCGTGGGGGGCAGGGAGTGAGGGAAAGGCCGGATGCTCTGTGGCGGGTGGTGGACCAGTCGGACAGGGAGGACGGTGGCTGGGAGGATGGCGCTGTCGGCAGAGGGCATTCGGGAACTTCATAGTGTAGGGAGGGACGGCTCGTGGCGTCTGTGTTTCCGCTTGATAATCTGAGCGTTGGCGGACGCACGAGCCGTGCGTCCCTACATTTTGGGGGCATTTTATGAGTTATGCAACGCCCTCCTGCAATATGAAATTAGACAACAAACTTGAGGGTTTGCGATGTGGTCTTTATGAATATTTTTTGCATGCCTGAATAAATATTTAACGTTTATGCGTCATGGTAAATTGAATTTATTTGTATATTTGCAGTTCGGACTCAAAAAAAACAATACCTTAATCATGAAAAAAGTATTTGCATTTATAGTGACGTTGCTGGCGGTTGCATCGACAACGATATATGCAGCCGAACCGACCGATTATTACAAATCGTGTGAAGGAAAGACAGGAGAAGCGCTTCTGGCGGCATTGCAGTCAGTGGTAGGGTCGCACACCATTGTCGGATATGATGGACTGTGGACGGTGTACAACCAATCGGATGTTGATGAAAACGGCAAATATATCGACATGTATTCGACAAAGCGCTGGAACGGCACAAGCGAGAAATGCGGCAACTACTCTTATGTGGGCGACTGTGTTAACCGCGAGCATTCCTTTCCCAAGAGCTGGTTCGGCAATAAGTCGCCGATGAATTCAGACGCCTTCCATGTGTATCCCACCGACGGGAAAGTGAACGGCCAGCGCAGCAACTATCCGTATGGAGAATGCGCCAACGGCACAACCCTGGCGTCACACAACGGCATCAAGGCTCTCGGCAAACTCGGCACGTCGACATTTCCCGGCTATACGGGCACAGTGTTCGAGCCGGTGGATGAATATAAAGGAGACCTTGCCCGCACTTATTTCTATATGGCTGCAGCCTACAATGACAAAATCAGGTCATGGAGCTCTGACATGCTTGCCGGCAATTCATATCCCGCATATAAGACATGGGCGGTTGATCTGCTGCTGAAGTGGCACCGTCAGGATGCGGTCAGCGAGCGTGAAACGGAGCGTAACGATGCGGTTTACGGGTTTCAGAAAAACCGCAATCCGTTTATCGACCACCCCGAACTTGTAGAATATATATGGGGCGACAAAAAGGGAGAGGCATGGTATATCAACGGCAGCCCGGTGCCCGTATGGTCGCTTCCGGCCGACAAATCGACAATAGACTTCGGGCTTACGGCCACCGATTATTCGATATCGCGCGCAATCGATGTCAAAGGCATCAACCTGACATCGGCAGTGAGCGTGACGCTGAGCGGCAGCGACTTCACACTGCAACAGAGCACGGTAAGCGCCGCGGACGCCAACAAGGGGACTACAATCTCGGTGTCGTTCAGACGTGCAAATTCAGGTGTGTCGACAGGAGTGCTGACATTCAGGTCGGGCGACCTCACGGCAACCGTCAACCTGCGCGCCGAGGCCATCTCGGGCATCCCCGCCCTTCCGGCCGAAGATATCACGGAGACAGGGTTCACCGCCCGCTGGATGAGTCTGGGCGATGCTGAAAGCTATCAGCTGACAGTGAAGAAAGATGGCGCTGCGCTTGCCGGTTATCCGGTTACTGTCAACGCCGAAGCTGAAGAATACGCAGTGAGCGGACTTGAACCCGCCACACTCTACAGCTATTCGCTCACATCAGCGACCAAGGTGTCAAATGAGGTGAATGTCACCACAGCGGCACTTCTGCCCGACATACAATATCTCAACGGCGACGAATTTTCATTCACATGCGATCCCGACACTCCGTCGGAGGCCGCAGAGGTGTGGATTGATGTCGAGAATATCGACAGAGACCTCACCGTCAGCGTTGGAGCCCCGTTCGCCGTATCAACAAACCTCAATGACTGGAGTCGCAGCATCACCATCGACCCGCAGCAGGAGCGGTTCTATCTGCGTGTAGAGGCCGTGGCCGCGGGCGAATATGAGTCGTCGATCATCATAACCGACGGATATCACACCAACGATGACGGAACCGTGACCGCTTCGGTGCGCGATCTGTCGAAGCCGTGGTTTGTGGAAGATTTCGAGAAAGCCGCCGATGGCAAATATGACACCTACAGCAACCAGAGCTTCACAGGCAATCCGTGCGTCTGGAATCTCACCAACGCCGGAATATGGAGCTCCGACAAGGGATATAACAGCGACTACTCGCTGCGTCTTGGCAAAAACTCCACAAGCGCAATAGAGACAGCGACAGCCAAGAAGAGCGGCATCGGCACCATCAGTTTCTTTGCCGAAAGATGGAGCAGCGATGACGGCGATGTCACTCTGCAGGTGGAATACAAGCCCGAAGGTGCGGACGAATGGGTCAACGCCGGAGTGGTGAAAGTCGACACTGACAACTATGCCAGATATGAAGTGAAGGTCAACGCAGGCGGAAGCAATTACATACGTCTGCGTCAGACAGCGGGCGCACGCGGCAATATCGACGATATCATTGTGACGGACTATGGCAATTCGTCAGTCGACGGCATCACAGATGACAGTCTTGCCGACTGGGACGCCTATTGCCTCAACAAGTCACTCGTGATAGTCAACCACGGCGACGACGCCGTCTACCGGGTGTATAATCTTGACGGACAGACAGTGGGCGGAGCGAAGCTGCATGGCTCGCAATATACGCTCAGCGTGCCGGCAGGGCTTTATATCGTGACTGACGGAGAGAACAGCCGCCGCGTTTTAGTCAAGTAAACGGGAGAGGGTGTTGCAACACCCTCCTGCCTCAACTCAATATCAAGTAATCCTCATATCAGCTCCCCGGAAGCTGATATGAGGATTACTGACTGTCGGAGGCACGGCACCGTATGGGGAGCTCACATATCATATCGGGGAGTTGCCGCGAGGGCGAGACGCCCTCGCCCCTTGGTTGGTGAAAATTAATTGCTTTTTTTCAATTATATCAGTATATTTGCCTTTGCAATGAACAATCGTGGCAGTGACATATCGCGCAGGGAGTGGCTCCGCAAGGTTGCCGCGGCGGCAGTGGCGGGGAGTGCCGCCGGAATGCTGTCGTCGTGCCGGCGCGTCAATGACGACTGGCCGACAATGCGTGCCGTGGCTGCGTCAGACGGCGGAGATGACCCGTTTGATGCCGACAGGATTACGGCCGCGCTGCCCGGCGAGGTGCGTTGCGTTGGTTGCGGCCGTTGCATGCCATGCCGTTTCGGCGTCGACATTCCGGCTATGTACGCGGCCTACAACGAGGCTGTCAGAAACGGAGAGATAGCCCGCAGCGGCAAGGATTTCCGCAATGGCGGAGGGTCGGAGCGCTGCCTTGAGTTCGTCAAGCGTGCGGAGCGTGAAATCGGCGACCGGCATCTCGCTCACCGTTGCGCAGGCTGCGGGGGGTGTGAAGGGAATTGCCCTATGGACCTGCCGATAGCCGAACAGATGCGCGGCATCGGCCGGCTGATAGATCTTACACGCGAAACCGAATGAGCGGCGACGCAGCTTAAAATAATCAACTTATAACAATATACCGACAGACAGAGATGAGCGACAGACAGACAATATACCGGCGCCGCGAGGGTAAGGCCAATGGCCGTGGAAAGGCCCTTCAGCTGGGTCGCCGCGTCACGGCGGTGGTGGCGCTGAGCGTCATGGTCGTGTTTTTTGTCATGCTCGGCACATCTGCGGCGCTGCGTCTGCAGTGGATAACGAAGGTGCAGCTTGTGCCTGTGGCGCTGTCGGTGAGCGGGTCGCTGATATTGTTTTGGGCGGTTGTGACACTTCTGTTTGGCAGGGTGTATTGCTCGATGGTATGTCCGGCGGGAATAGCGCAGGATATCTCGGCACGAGTGCCCCGGATGGGACGCAAGATGAGATTTCGCCGCGGCTACCGTCACCGGGAGGCGCACAACAGGTTCCGTTACATCTGGCTCGGAGTGATTGCGGTGTCGGCTATCGCGGGAATGTCGATGCTTCTGGCTCTGTTTGACCCATACGGCGCTTTCGGGCGCATAATGACATATCTGTTGCGGCCGCTTGTCGCGGCTGCCGACGGCGCCACGGTGGTCACAGGCACGCTGGCCGGAGTTGTCGTGGCTGTGATTACGCTGGGTGCGCTGGTGGCAGTGCCGATGAAACGCGGCAGGCTGCTATGCAACACGGTGTGTCCCGTAGGGTCGGCGCTGAGTCTACTGAGCCGCCACAGTGTCTACGGCATAGATATCAACACCGACGCATGCATCAACTGCGGCCTGTGCGAGCGGGTGTGCAAATCGGAGTGCATCGATTCGAAAGGTCACACGGTCGACATGTCGCGCTGCGTGGTGTGTTTCGACTGCACGGCAGTGTGCGACAGCGGCGCCATCACTTACACCCGCCGCCGTCACCGGCTGTCGATACCGATGCTTATGAAGCTGCCGGGCGCACGCGCTGCGGCCACGCTCGACGCTCCCGGAGGCGCCGACCACGCAGAGACACCGCATGCCATCGACCGCCGGCGGTTTCTTGCCATGGGGCTTATATTAGCGGCTACGCCTGCGGTGATAAGCGCCGAAAAGAAACTGCGCCGTGTGATGCCTCACGAGATAGAGCAGGATGCGACAACCGACACGCGTCCGGTGACACCGCCGGGCATTGCGTCGACGCGTTCGTTTCTGAGCCGATGCGTGGGGTGCGGAGCATGCATATCGGTGTGCCCGGCGCGTGTATTGCGTCCGTCGGGGGGAGAATACGGCGTCACAAATCCGCTGCATCCGCTGAAGAATTATGACGAAAGTTATTGCCGCTACAACTGTGTGAAGTGTACGGAGGTGTGTCCGACAGGCGCGCTGAAGCCGCTTACCGTGGGCGAAAAGCATATTTTCCGTGTGGGGCTGGCGAATGTCGACCCCGAGGCCTGCATCGGGTGCGGCCTGTGCGCGGGCCGCTGTCCGCGAGCCACAATCAGGATGACCGAACGCAACGGGCGTCGCGTGGCCGCTGTCGACCACGAGGGGTGCATAGGTTGCGGCTCGTGCCAATATATATGTCCGGCGTCGCCGGCCAAAGCGATAAAGGTGAGCGGCTTGAAACTGTAAATAAATTTGAACACATACATAAAAAATGAAACAATATCTTGAACTGCTTGAGCATATACTTGCCGACGGCTCGGACAAGGAGGACCGCACCGGCACGGGCACGCGCTCGGTGTTCGGCTATCAGATGCGCTTCAATCTGGCCGAGGGATTTCCTCTGCTGACGACCAAGAAGCTGCATCTCAAATCGATAATCTATGAGCTGCTGTGGTTTCTAAAGGGTGACACCAATGTGAAATATCTTCAGGAGCATGGTGTGAGGATATGGAACGAATGGGCCGACGAAAACGGTGACTTAGGCCATATCTACGGCTATCAGTGGCGCTCGTGGCCGGCCTACGACGGGACGTTTATCGACCAGATTTCGGAGGCAATCGATCAGATAAAAAACAATCCGTCGTCGCGGCGCATCATAGTGAGCGCGTGGAATGTGGCCGACATACCGTCGATGAAGCTGCCGCCGTGTCATGCATTCTTCCAGTTTTACGTGGCCGACGGACGTCTGTCGCTGCAGCTCTACCAGCGGTCGGCCGACACGTTCTTAGGGGTGCCGTTCAACATAGCGTCGTATGCGTTGCTTCTGATGATGGTGGCACAGGTGACCGGACTTGAGCCGGGCGATTTCGTCCATACGCTCGGCGACACGCATATCTATAAAAATCATTTCGAGCAGGCACGTCTGCAGCTCACACGCGAGCCGCGCAAACTGCCCCGCATGAAGATAAATCCCGAGGTGAAGAGCATCTTCGACTTCAAGTATGAGGATTTCGAACTTGTCGACTATGACCCGCACCCCCACATCAAGGCCGATGTGTCGGTATAAACCTGAATGACGAATATGGTTACTATAATAGCAGCAGTAGGGCGCGACGGCGCGATAGGCCGCGGAGGCGATCTGGTGTTTCATCTGCGCGGGGACATGCGCCGCTTCAAGGCTCTGACGACGGGCCACACCGTGGTGATGGGCCGCAAGACATTCGAGTCGCTTCCCAAAGGGGCGCTGCCGGAGCGCCGCAACATAGTGATAACGCGCAACGAAGGTTTCACCGCCGCGGGCACGGAGCGCGCCGGCTCTCTTGAAGAGGCGCTGCGCATGGCCGCGGGCGAGGAGGTGTTTGTGATCGGCGGCGGCGAGATATACCGTCAGGCGATAGATGCCGCCGACAGAATGGAGCTGACGGTTGTTGATGCCGACAGCTGCGACGCCGACACGTTTTTCCCGGAATTCAACGCGGCGGAGTGGAAAAAAACAGCTGAAAGCGAGCTGATGACCGATGAAAAGAGCGGCGTAAGTTACAGTTTCGTTTGCTATTGTCGGATTTAAGCGTTAACTTTGCAGACAGCTACAGGCGTCGACGGCGCCGCAAAGCAAGGATTGCCCCGGTAGTTCAACGGATAGAATAGAAGTTTCCTAAACTTTAGATAGCAGTTCGATTCTGCTCCGGGGTACCACACACAAAAGATGATGACCGGCCGGCCATTCATACACATCTCAAACAGATCTCTGACGAGCTAAATTATCTGAATATTTGTTTTTTACAAAAAAATACGTTAATTTTGTAATATAATAGAGATGCTGTATGGAATCGGTTTTTAAATTTGCAAATTACATTGTATCTCGATACATTAATAATTATGGGGTTTCTATCGACGAAATGAAACTTCATAAGTTACTCTATTTTGCTCAACGCGAAGCATTGATACAATTGGGCAAACCTCTTTTCGGCGAATCGTTCTACGCTTGGAAATATGGACCGGTTTTAGTCGCTGTCCGCGACCATATTAAATTTTTCGGGCCCATCTTGCCTCAGGTTGGATATTGCATTAACAATGAGTATGTACCCGTTTTTGATAAAGTATTTTCACAATATGCGGGCAAAGACTCCTGGAGTCTGAGTCGACTATCACATGGCGAATTTTCATGGCAGAATGCCCGCAAGGGATTGGGGCCTATCGACAGTTGTGATAAAGCAATGTCAATTGATGACATTAAAATTGATGCAAACCGAATAAAATTGAGACGCTATTTTCTATCGCAGATAAGAAATCAATCAAAGTAAGTCAGATGGAGATAACAAGCGACCAATTAAAATGGCTGAATAGCCTGTCGTGCCACAGACTCTCATCTGATGATGAGCATAAGAAACTTATACTTTCTTTTGAAAACAAAAGAAATCCGAATCTTGTAGACAGTCTTCAAACAACAGCATGGTTAGAAGACGAGGATGGCTCCACAGCTTACTATATCATAAAAAACGATGACGGATTTCCTTTATTTTTCTTTTCTTTAAAATGCGGCGCATTGTATCAGCATCTGGATGAGGCTCAGATTCAAGAGCGTAAAAAAGCTTATGCCTTAATCAAACGCCTGATGACGAACCCACAGAATAAGGAAGAGGAAAATTTGGCTGCCATTATGGTTGAACAGCTCAGAGCCGGCAAAGATCTTTCTGACGAAGAGATAAAGCATTTCCTTAATGTAAGTACAGATAAAAACCAGAATTTCCTTAAATTCCTTTCAGGAGACAAATCAAGAGACCCCAATAAACATATTATCAGAGTATCAAACACTCACTCAGGCATTGAATTAGTACATTTCTGTTCTAACGACCAGGCAAAAGCGATATGGAAAGAATATAATTTTCCACAATCAATCGGTAAAATTGTATTTTGGTATCATATAGTGCCCATAATAGAGCGAGTCAGAGACATCGTTGGCTGCAAGTATTTATTTCTATTTGCTGCCGACTCAACGGAAGATGGTTCTTTGATAAACTACTATAACGTCGAATTAAAATTAAATCGTCCAAACGATATCGGCACAAGCAAACCGATCTACGATTTCAATTGCATATTTATGTGCAGCGAGATAAATAATCTTTTGCAACATCGGATAGATTTCTTAAAGAATTTCAATCCTGATATTCCAATCGGCGCTGTTTGAAACGCATTACAATCTACTCGATAATCCGCCAACAATTTGACATATATCAGCCTGAAGATGTTGCAAGAAGAATTATGAGCGAGATTTTGCGAGGTATCTATTTTTTAGTAAATTTGTAGGATTTTGGGTCAACATGTTGCTATATCAGCATGTTGCAATTACTACGAAAAGACTTTAATGAGAGAGAATATCTTTAAAATAGTGTGTATGTCGGGGGTGGTGACGCTGTTGGCGGCGTGTGCCTCGATCGGTCGTCCGGAGGGAGGTGAGCGCGACGAGTTGCCGCCGGTGTTCGTGCGTTCGAATCCGGAGCCCGGGGCGCTTGAGTTCAAGGGCAACCGCCTGAACATATTCTTCGACGAGAATATCAAGATGGAGGATGTGATGAACAAGGTGGTGGTTTCGCCTGTGCAGAAACAGCCGCCGTCGGTATCGGCCAACGGCAAGCGCCTGACGGTGGAATTCCGCGACACACTTGTCGACAATGCCACTTACACCGTGGATTTCTCAGATGCGATACGCGACCTCAACGAGGGGAATATACTCGACGGATTTGCATTTGACTTCTCCACCGGCTCCACGCGCGACAGCCTCGTGATATCGGGGATGCTCTTCGAGGCGCGCAATCTGGAGCCTGCACAGGGCATGATAGTCGGCGTGTATTCCAACCTTTCAGACACAGCCATCAGCACTCTGCCGTTCGAGCGCATCGCCAAGACAAACCAATACGGACAGTTCGTGATACGCAATCTCGCTCCCGGCACATATAATGTCTATGCCGTCAACGACCTCAACCGCGACTATCACTGGGACCGCTCGGAAGATGTGGCGTTTCTGGGTCAAAGCGTTGTGCCTGAGATAGAAAACATCACGGTTACCGACACGCTGCGCGCCTCCAACGGCATGGATTCCATAGTGATGCGCCAAGGCCACCGGTATCTGCCCAACGACCTGCTTATGACATGGTTTAACGAGAATTACAGGGCGCAGTATCTTAAAAACAATTCCCGTATCGACTCCACGCGCATAGCGATAGAGTTGGGGGCTCCGACCGACACGCTTCCGGTGCTGACGCTGCTCAACACCCCGTCAGCCGGAAAGCGCGTCAACGAGGTGGCGCGCACCGACTATTCGGCGCGCGGCGACTCCATCACCTACTGGCTCACAGACAAGGCGGTGATAAAAACAGACACGCTGATTGTTGAGGCACGCTATCTGCGCACCGACATGCTTGACCAACTGACGTGGACCACCGACACGCTGCGTCTGCTCAACCGTGAGCGCACCAAGTTTCAGAAAGCCATTGACAAACGCAACAAGGACCGGGAGAAACTGCTCAAGAAGCTCCGTGAGGAGGGGCGCGACACGGTGTTCACCGACGAACAGGTGTTCATGACATTCGAGACGAGCACCCGCGGCAACCAGGAACTCAACCGCCCGCTCTATCTGACGGCATCGCAACCGGTCGACACTATTTACGGCGACAGGATACATCTCGAGATGAGGGTCGACACGGTGTGGCACGACACGGGCGCGCAGCATGTGGTGCGCGACTCCATAAACCGACAGCTGCGTTTCACGCTCTACCACGACTGGAAAGAGGGTGAGCGCTATCGCCTGACCGTCGACTCGGCGGCGGTGACCGGCATCTACGGCAATGTCAACAAGAAGAGTTCGTCGGAGTTTACGGTCAAAAAGCTTGAGGATTACTCCACCATAAAGTTCAATCTTATCGGCATGCCTGAAGGGGAGCAGATGGTGGTGGAGCTTCTCAACTCACAGGACAAGCCTGTTGCCACAGCTCCGGTAACCGACGGTTCGGCCGTGTTTACATTCGTCAGCCCCAACACATATTACGCACGCGCTTTTGTCGACTCCAACGGCAACGGCACGTGGGATACAGGATCGGTTTCCGAGAAGAGACAGCCGGAAGATGTCTATTATTTCCCCAAGAAACTCGCCCTGAAGAAAAACTGGGATATGGAGCAGACGTGGGACATCAATCTGCTGCCCGTAGAGGCTCAGAAGCCCAACGAGATAAAGAAGAACAAGCCCAAGAACCGAGACAGAAACGCCACTGTGAACAATGACGAAGAAGAGGAGGATGAAGATGAATTCTACTCGCCCGGCAACCGCTCGCAGGGCAACACCGGAGGCTCCGGCCGCCTGTCGTCAGGCGGAAGTCTCGGAGGCTCACGCGTCAACCCCGATGCCCTTCGCCGTTAGGCCGATATAATCAACCTACACAATGACTGCACTATGACCGCATCAACTCCACTGACAAGAGAGCTCGTCAAAGAGCCGGCCTACTGCCGGCTTGACCTACGCATTGGCGTGACGGCGCTTGATGTCATGATATACAATCCGTTAGAGGACAGTTCGTTGCTGCTCCACCACTGCGAACTGCCTGTCGACGAAACCGAAAGTCTCAGGCAGATTGAGACATTTATCTACGACAATCCACTGCTGCTCAGCGACTTCAAAACCGTCACGGCCATCATCGAAAGCCGTAGGTTTCTGACTGTGCCTGACGGCGTGGCCGACGCCTGCGACCATTTGGCGCTGCTGCGCGAGGCCGACAGCGACACCGACTCCCGCGCGGTCGTCACCGATGACCGGCTCGACGCATTCTCAGCGAGAATACTCACGCCCATATCATCAGCCACGGCCAATTTCCTGCGGCGCACTTTCCCCAATATCAGACTGCACAGCACGCTCTATCCCTTCACCCGCTACTGCCACTCCAATCTCACCAAGGGCAACACGATGAAGGTATTTGTCAATCTGAGGGCAAAGTCGCTTGACATCGTCGTGATGAGCTCACGCGAACTGTATCTTCTCAACCGTTTCGAATACCGCGACATCAATGACGCCGCATTCTACATACTCAGCTGCACGGAAGATATTTCCGATGACCGCGAGGAAATACTGATCGGCGGCAACCGCGAGCAACGCGACGCCCTGATGCCGCTGCTGCGCAAGTTCAGGCCTTACGTGATGCCGATGATATTTCCATCGGCCATGTTCAGAGCCGGAGCCGACGCCATGAAATCGCCTTTTGACTTGATAATATTGCCGTTATGCGAATAATAAGAGGAAAATACGGACGCCGCCGTTTCGACGTCCCCACCAATATCACTGCCCGTCCGACCACCGACTTCGCCCGCGAGAATATATTCAACGTGATGGAAAATCTCGTGGATTTCGAAGAGGGTCCGACCGCTCTTGACCTGTTTGCCGGCACCGGCGCTATAACTTTCGAGTTTCTGTCGCGTGGATGCTCGCGGGTGACAGCCGTGGAGAAAGCCGCCACGCAATATAATTTCATACGCCGCGTGGCCTCGCAGCTCGGAGCCGACAATCTGACACTGCTGCGCTGCGACGCACTCCGATTTATCAGCGCGGCATCGCAGAGCTACGACATAGTGTTTGCCGACCCGCCCTACGACCTGCCTGACTTCGGCGAGATACCCGGCGCCATACTCTCGTCGGGGCTTGTCAAAGAGGGCACGCTCGTAGTCATCGAGCACTCAAAGAAATTTGACTTCTCGCATCTGCCCGGATTTATGGAACACCGCGCCTACGGCTCGGTGAACTTCTCGATATTCCGCGTCGGCCAGACACTGCATTGAAATCAGTTCACATTACCATATCGCCCATGAAAACATTATTACCCAAGAGGATATTCAAGAGCCTGGTGGCAGCGACTCTGATATTATGCCACTCAGGAGTTGCCGGATCTGAGAAATCAGACGAATGTCAGACGCCCGACAGACAAAATCAGCTGTCGATATGCAGGATGGAAGCCGACAATATTCTGAGCGAGCAGACCGATTATACTCCGGCTTGCAGCTGGGGGTCGGCAAAGAGATATATCGCACATTGCCGGCAATTGGATGCCAGCTACATTGTAGATGTGCTTTTACCCGAGGATTATGACCCGAATGCCGCAAAAAGATACCCTGTCGTCTACATGCACGACGGACAAAACCTTTTTGATCCGTTCCTTTCTTATGGCGGAGTATCCTGGGCTGTCGACAAGGCACTTAAGCGACTTTCGCAGTCTGAAGAATTTCAGGTCCCAATCATCGTGGGAATACACAACCGCGAGGAACTGCGCTCGTCAGACTATCTTTGTCAGAAAGTCATCACCGACTATATACCCGCCGACCAGCTTGACAAGTCAGGCATAATGCCTGTGGCAGGCGGCCGGCTCCACAGCGATGCCTACACCACATTCCTTGCCAACGACCTCAAAAACGCCATAGACGCGACTTTTAACACTCTGCCGGAGAGAGAGAATACATTTATAATGGGTTCGAGCATGGGCGGACTTGCTTCGCTGTATGCAATATGTGAGTATCCCGACACATACGGCGGCGCGGCATGTCTGTCGACCCACTGGATAGGCAACTTTGATTACAACAGCTCTATCTTCCCCACCGCCATGCTTGCCTACATGACCGACCGACTTCCGTCACCCGAAACCCACAAATTATATTTCGACCACGGAACCACAGGGCTCGACAGCGCATACCCCGAATGGAACAACAAGGCACTCAAAGTGGCCGAGTCAAAAGGATACTCCCGCGAAAACGGCACACTGCTCAGTTATATCGCCGAAGGCGCCGACCACAACGAGAGATACTGGGCGCAACGTGTCAACATCCCGTTCCAGTTCATGCTTGAAGAGGGCAACACCACATACGAGCCTGTATTGCCTGAAACCAACCGCTTCCACGTGGTATTCTGCGACCCGGCCGTGAGTTGGAGCAGCGTCAGCGTCTTTACCTGGGGCGGTGGAGTTACCCAGACAGGCGCGTGGCCCGGCACAGCCATGACAGCCACAACCCATGATGGCAAACCGGCATGGGAAATCACATTCGAACACACAACAGAACCGACCAATATTATCTTCAACGACATAACCTCTACCGGTATCAAACAGACCGCCGACCTTGATTTCGTCAACAACTCCGTATATGATTTCTCCGGTGTCATCGGCACTCTTTCAGGCATTGAAGCCATCGACAATGAAGAAAAACAGACTGTAATAATGGTCGACGGCAATCTGCATGTTTTCACCACACACGCCTGCCGCTTGCCTCTGGTACGGGTCGACGGCACCGTAAAGTACATAAGTTTGCATCCGGGCGAGAATATCATAAACGAACTGTCCGAAGGTGTCTATATCGTAAATAACCGGAAACTGTTTCTTAGAAACTGTTTCTAAAGTAAAACAAAATTTTGTGCTCTCGAAAAATTTAGTTAAGTTTGTGAATTACATTGGTTCTGCGAACTGCATTGTTTCAATCTCTATTGTATCAATGCGATTTTGCGCCGGTGCAATATTGATTTATCTACTTAGTTCCAACACAATCTCTCTTTTACACAATCTCTCTTTAAATACAATTTTATGCTGAATATAATCAAAAACGACCCGTGGCTCGAGCCTTTCGCTCCGGCTATCGAAGGACGTCACAACGATGCCGTCAGAAAAGAAAAAGAGCTTATCAAAGGTAACAAAAACCTTGAAGGATTTGCCAACGCTCACAATTATTTCGGGCTTCACCGCGACGACAAGGGCTGGGTGTTCCGCGAATGGGCGCCCAACGCCACGGCCATTACCCTCATAGGCGACTTTTCCGACTGGAAGGAGCTTCCGAAATACGCGCTCAAACGCATTGACAACGGAGTGTGGGAACTGCATCTTGGCCCGCGCGGCATGAAGCACGGGCAGCTCTACAAGATGAAAGTGCACTGGGACGGCGGCGAAGGGGAGCGCATCCCGGCCTACGCCACCCGTGTTGTCCAGGACGAACAGAGCCACATATTCTCGGCTCAGGTATGGGCGCCCAAGAAGCAATATGAGTGGAAAAACACAGCATTCACCCCCGACACCCGCCCGCTTCTGATTTACGAATGCCACATCGGCATGGCACAGCAGCGCGAAGGGGTCGGCACATACGTGGAGTTCCGCGACAACATATTGCCGCGCATACACGCCGACGGATACAACGCCATACAGATAATGGCCATCCAGGAGCATCCTTACTACGGCTCGTTCGGCTATCATGTGTCGAGTTTCTTCGCACCGTCAAGCCGCTTCGGCACCCCTGAAGAGCTCAAAAGCCTTATCGACAAAGCCCATGAGCTGGGCATAGCGGTCATAATGGATATCGTGCACTCGCATGCTGTCAAGAACGAAAACGAAGGACTCGGACGTCTCGACGGCTCATACAACCAGTATTTCTACGGCGACCACCGCCGCGAGCACCCGGCATGGGACTCGCTCTGTTTCGACTACGGCAAGAACGAAGTGCTCCATTTCCTGCTCTCCAACTGCAAATACTGGCTTGAGGAATTCAAGTTCGACGGATTCAGATTTGACGGCGTAACCTCGATGCTCTATTACGACCACGGTCTGGGACAGGCCTATTGCTCTTACGGCGACTACTACAACGGCGCCCAGGATGTCAACGCCATAACCTACCTCACCCTCGCCAACAAACTCATACATGCCGTCAACCACAATGCCATAACCATAGCCGAGGAGATGAGCGGCATGCCCGGCCTCGCCGTTAAAATCAAGGACGGCGGCATAGGCTTCGACTACCGCATGGCGATGGGTATTCCCGACTACTGGATAAAGACCCTGAAGGAGAAGAAAGACGAGGACTGGCATCCGACATCCATCTTCTGGGAGCTCACCAACCGCCGCAGCGATGAAAAGACAATATCTTATGTCGAGAGCCACGACCAGGCGCTTGTGGGCGACAAGACCGTGATTTTCCGACTTATCGACGACCAGATGTACTGGCACATGATGGTAGACGACAACAATATGACCGTTGACCGCGGCATTGCCCTGCACAAGATGATACGCCTCGTGACTCTTGCCACCATCAACGGCGGATATCTAAACTTCATGGGCAACGAGTTCGGCCATCCCGAATGGATCGACTTCCCCCGCGAAGGCAATGGCTGGAGCTACAAGTACGCACGCCGCCAATGGGATCTCGTCGACCGTGAAGACCTGAAATACAAGTATCTCAACGCGTTTGACAACGCCATGGTGGAGCTCGTCAGCAGCATCATCAACTTCCAGGCACTCAGCATAGAGAAACTTTGGGAGAAGGATGACGACCAAGTACTGGCATTCCGTCGCGGCGACCTCGTGTTCGTGTTCAACTTCAATCCGTTCAAATCATTTACCGGCTACGGCATTCTCGCGCCCGCCGGAAAATACAAAGTGGTGCTGTCGTCTGACGACAAACAGTTCGGCGGCTTCGGCAACATCGACGACAACGTGGAGCATCTCACACAGCACGACGAGCTCTACGCACCCACCGGCAAAGAGTGGCTGCGCCTATATCTGCCCGCCCGCTCCGCCCAGGTGCTGCGTCTCGACCGCACGCCGGGCAAACGCAAGGCCAAGAGCGACGCCACCGGCAACAAGACAGGCAACAAACAGTAACAACCGACCGTGGCAGGAGTAAAACGACTTATGAAAGATACCGCCATCTATGGTGTCAGCAGCATCGTAGGGCGGTTTTTGAACTGGTGTCTGGTGCCGATGTACACCTACCTGTTCCCCACCGAACAATACGGTATCGTCACCAATATCTACGCCTACGTGGCGCTGGTGCTCATCATATTGCTTTATGGCATGGAAACCGGATTTTTCCGGTTTGCCAACCATGAGCGGTGGAACAATCCGATGCAGGTCTATTCGACCACACTGATATCAGTGGGCACATCGTCGATGCTGTTTATAGTCCTGGCGTGTATCTTCTCGCCGCAGATTGCCTCTGCGCTCAATTGCGGTGACCATCCGTCGTTTATCTGGATGATGGCGATAGCCGTAGGCATAGACGCCTATTCCAGCATACCGTTCTCCTATCTGCGCTACCGCAAACGCCCCGTGCGTTTCGCCACACTGAAATTTGTCAACATCGGGCTCAACATCGGGCTCAACCTGTTTTTCCTCATTCTCTGCCCCTGGATATGGAAGCACTCGCCCGACCTGATCGGCTGGTTCTACGACCCCGGCTTCGGTATCGGCTATATCTTCCTTGCCAACCTGCTGTCATCAATGGTGATACTGCTGCTGCTCACACCTGAACTGAAGGTGACCTACAGCTTCAACGGCCGGTTGTGGCGCGAGATGGTCCGCTACAGTTTCCCGCTGCTGATACTCGGCGTGGCGGGCATCATGAACCAGACCATCGACAAGATATTGCTGCCATTTCTGGTCGCCGACCCCGTCGACGCATCACAACAGCTCGGCATCTACGGCGCCAACTACAAGATAGCCATCGTCATGGTGATGTTCATACAGGCATTCCGCTTTGCCTACGAGCCGTTTATTTTCGACAAAAACAAGGAGAGCGGAGGCGACAAGCGCCGTGCCTACGCCGACGCCATGAAATTTTTCGTCATCTTCGGGCTGTTCATATTCCTCGGAGTGATGTTTTATCTCGACGTGCTCAAATATTTCATTTCCCCGCGCTATTTCGCCGGGCTTAAAGTGGTGCCGATAGTGATGGCAGCCGAATTTTTCTTCGGCATCTTCTTCAACCTGTCGTTATGGTATAAACTCACCGACAAGACAATATGGGGCACATGGTTCTCTCTCGGGGGACTCGCCGTTACCCTGCTCATCAATATCATATTCGTGCCGCACTACGGCTACACAGCCTGCGCGTGGGCTGCTTTCTGCTGCTACGGACTGATGATGACTGCATCATATCTCATAGGCCAGAAAAAATATCCGATCAACTATAATCTGCCGCGCCTCGGGTTATACATACTCTGCGCCGCGGCTCTGTATGGAGGAGCGCTGCTCATAGCCACCGGCTCGGAACCAATCAATTTCACGGTGCGCGGAGTGCTTCTGATAGCGTTCGGAGCGTTGATCTGGGTGAAAGAAAAGCCTCTGGCCCGAGGGTGATGCAGAACTCAGAAAAATACCACCAACATCCTGATTATCAGGTGTAATATTCGGACGCACGAGCCGTGCGTCCCTACAATACAAAGCGCTGCAACGCCCTCAAAAAAATGACGATTATGGAAAAGAAACGTATCGTACTGCTCAGCCACAACGACCTCCTCGGAGGCGCCGCGATTGTGACCTACCGACTGATGAAAGCTTTGCACGAACTCGGCCACGAGGCCGACATGCTCGTATTCAACAAGACATGCGACAATCCGCACGTGCACCAGCTCGGCACACGTCCGGTCAGAGGCTGGCGTTTTATCAGCGAGCGCGCAGGCATAATGATGCGTAACGGCTTCAACCGCCGTGACCTTTTCAAAATCTCCACAGCCTCCACAGGCATGAACATACACCGCCATCCGCTCGTGAAGAAAGCCGACGCCATATTTGTCAACTGGGTCAACCAGTCGACGGTGTCGCTCAAAGAGATGCAGCGTATATGCGACATGGGGAAACCCGTGATATGGACCATGCACGACATGTGGTGCATGACCGGCATCTGCCATCATGCCTACTCCTGCTCCAACTACCTGCAACAGTGCGGCGACTGCCTCTATCTCGGCTCAAAAGCCGCTCCCGGCGACCTCTCTCACAAGATATGGCTGAAAAAGAAAAAGCTATATGACAGCACCGACATACGGTTTGTGGCCGTCAGCAACTGGGTAAAGCAATGCGCGCACAACAGCTCGCTGCTGCGCAACAAGGATATAACGGTGATACACAATGCTTTCCCCTCCGACCTGTTCCGCACATACTCCGACAAACCGTTCACCATTGAGACCCGCAACCGGTTCAAAAACATTATAGCCTTCGGAGCGGCGAAACTCGACGACCCGGTGAAAGGCCTGACCTACGCCATCGACGCCCTCAACATTCTCATGGACGAGGCTCCAGAGATAGCAGCCGGCTCCGTCGCCGTATTCTTCGGAAAGACCGACCGCGACGACCTGTTCCACAAACTGCGTTTCCCGCATCTCGCCTGCGGCACCATCAACGACCACACCGTGCTCCACCAGTTGCTCGTGCAGACAAAAGTCATACTCTCGACATCGCTCTACGAGACTCTGGGCGGCACACTCATCGAAGGCATGTCGGCCGGCGCCACACCCGTGTCATTCGGCAGAGGCGGACAGACCGACATCATCGACCACAAAGTCACCGGTTACATAGCCGAATACTGCAATCCGCGCGACGTCGCCGAAGGCATAAAATGGGCACTCGCCGCCAACCTCGACCGCGAAAAGCAGCATGAAACCATACGCCGTCGCTTCAACGCCAACGACATAGCCCTCAGATACCTCTCCCTCATCTGAGCCGTCGAATAAACCTCTAACCCGCTTAGAATGAAAAAAGCCACACAAACCGATCAGGTACGCCACGCTTAAACGGCTGACAAAAGAATTTCTCCTGGTAGTTTTGTTTTAGGGCTCTTTTTACAGGCGGTTGCCTTTATTTTTGTTCAATTAACATTGTTTCTTGCAGATTTTGCGTAAATTTGCAAGATACTGTATTGTTACTTTTCTAAACCGACATACTATGCCTTTTGTAAAATGCCCCGAATGTGGAAAGCTTAATTCTGTCAAGCTTAAGAACTGTCCGAAGTGCGAAGCATCTCTGGACACTGCATGCGCATCTTATAACACTGACACACAAATACGTCCTGCCGGCAGTCCTACAGGCGCCGGTGCCACCGGCACAACGGCCTGGGGGCAACCTGCGCAGCAGCAGACACAGCAACCTCAGAACAATCCATGGGGACAGCCTGTGCAGCAACAGACACAGCAGCCTCAGAACAATCCCTGGGGACAACCCGTGCAGCAGCAGACACAGCAGCCTCAGAACAATCCCTGGGGACAACCCGTGCAGCAACAGACGCAGCAGCCTCAGAACAATCCCTGGGGACAACCCGTGCAGCAGCAGACACAGCAGC
>CAMWIJ010000031.1 GCA_947174275.1 uncultured Muribaculaceae bacterium | reverse complement strand
ACACCCCACTCAATTACACAACATCAAAAAAAGTTCACCCGACAACCCGTTTTTTTAGCCCTCAAACCGCCGGCGTCACCTGACAGTACGCAACGGCGGCAAAAACGCATCGGCGATATGCTCCACCCGCGGCGCCACCCCTGACTCCGGATTTCCGACAATAATTATCACATCAAACTGCACCTCATGCGGAATTTCGCGCGAACGCACGTAGGAATGCGCCGCCCTGACCATACGCATCACACGCCGACGGTCAACCGCATCGGCCGGATCGACAAAATCAGTGCTGCGGGTCTTGACCTCGACAAACACGATGCGCGACCCTTTCATAGCCACAATGTCAAGTTCCATATTGCCCGCACGCCAGTTGCGCTCCACTATCGCGTAGCCTTTGGTGACAAGAAGATCGGCGGCAATCTGCTCGCCCCACTGCCCGAGTTCGTTGTGCTTTGCCATATCGCATGTTTTTTTTTGTTCCGTAAGTCAACAAAATTAGTCATATTATTTGTTTTATAATATATATTGTGGAAAATTCCGCAATATTGAGCCATTCCAGTGGCTTTGTGTTTTTATTTTTTGTAATTTTGTAACCACAAACAGATCAGAGCAAGATGATAATCAGCGAAACTGTAAAAAGCGGTGTTGTAGTAAAAACCCGGGGCGACAGCGCATGGGTGAAAATAAGCTGCGGCGACGACCATTGCGACAGCTGCCGGATAGCCTCACTCTGCTCCACTCCCGCCTACTCCCCGACACTCCGCGCCCGGATTGAGAGCGGCCTCGAAGTGAAAAGCGGCGACAAAGTGATGCTGATGGGACGCGTCAAGGGGTGGCTCAAGGGATGGCTGCTCCTCGCCGGACTACCCTGTCTGGCGATATTGGCCGGCCTCGTGCTCGGAAGCATGTTCGGAATGAAGGACGGCGCCGTCGGAATCATCTCTCTGGGTTTGGTGATGATATATTATGTGCTGCTATGGAGATTTCGCAGCAAAATCGACAGAAATGTCGAATGGATAATAGAGTCGCTCAGAACTGACTGAGACCGACCGGACGGGCAAACGCGTATTGATAGACGATAACACATAAAGATGGAACAACAGTATTTGGCTATGACGGTGCTCGGAGTGGCCGGATTTGCCGCAGGGCTTATCCTCTACTTCGTGGCAAAGAAATTCAATGTCAGTGAGGACCCGCGCATCGGCGAGATCGAGGAGATTTTGCCGGGTGCCAACTGCGGAGCCTGCGGACGCAAAGGGTGTCACGATTTTGCAGTTGAATGCTGCAAGGCATCCGACCTCGACGGTCTCTCATGCCCCGGAGCCGGCTCCGAAGGAATGCGGCGCATCGCCTCAGTGCTCGGCATCGCCCCGCAATCAGCACAAGAAAAGAAAGCCTACCTCAGATGCCGCGGCACAAAATGCAACCGGCTCACCCACCGCGACATTGCGACAATCAGCTCATGCCGCGCCGCAAAAACGCTCGCCATGCCCGCCGGCTACTGCACATGGGGATGCCTCGGAGGCGGCGACTGCGTGAAGGCATGTCTCTTCGACGCCATGACATGGGACGCCGAAAACAACATGCCCGTCATCGACACTGCCCGCTGCGTGGGCTGCGGAAAATGCGCCGGGACATGCCCCCAGAATATTATACTCCTCAGGGAAATCTCCGCTGACACCCCCGCAGTGGTCGTGGCCTGCAGCAACCGCGACAAAGGCGGAGCGGCACGCAAAATGTGCTCGGCAGCCTGCATAGGATGCGGAAAATGCGCCCGCACATGCCGCTACGGCGCAATCTCCGTCAGCAACAACCTCGCATCTGTCGACCCGAGTCTCTGCACCGGATGCGGCGAATGCATCACCGGCTGCCCCACAGCCGCCATCGTTTCACATATCAACACCGACAACGCATAGAGCTATGAAAAATATAAGGAGATTCGGCAGAACGGGAGTGCATCCCCCCGAAATGAAACTAACGGCAGGCAGCCCGATAAAGGATATGCCGCTGCCACGGCGCGTCGAGATAAGCCTCGCCCAGTCGCTCGGCCGACCTGCCGCGGCCGTAGTGAAGCCCGGCGACCACGTGAACCGTTTCGACCTCATCGGCGAAGCTCAGGGAGCGGTCTCTGCCAACGTACACACCCCCATTACAGGCACTGTGAAAAGCGTCGGACCGATCGACACGCCCGACGGCCACGGCGCCACGGGTGTAGTAATCGAAGCCTCCGACGCCGACCACGCCTGCGACCTGCAGAGCATCTGCGACGCAACTCCGCTCATCACCCCCGACGGCATCGGCCGCCTGTCACCGCAGGAGATAACCGACGCCATACGCCGCGCCGGCATCGTAGGTCTCGGCGGCGCCACATTCCCAACAGCCACCAAGCTCTCCCCTCCCCCGGGCAGTCCGCGCTGCGAGTTCCTGCTCATCAACGGTGCCGAGTGTGAGCCCTACCTCACTTGCGACGACGCCATAATGCGAGAGATGCCCGGCGAAATCATCACCGGCATTGAAATTATGTTGCGCGCGCTCGGCGACGACGTCAGATGCATCGTCGGCATCGAGGACAACAAGCCGCAGGCCATCAGGGAAATGACCGTGGCCGCACGCTCCCACAGCCGCATCACGGTGATGCCAATGCGCACACGCTATCCGCAGGGCGGCGAGAAAATGCTCGTCAAAGCGCTTACCGGACGTTCAATAGCCCCCGGCGCACTCCCCATCTCCGAGGGGGTCATAATACAGAACGTAGCCACCGCACTTGCCGTATATCACGCCGTGGTGTGGGGAATGCCGCTCGTAGAACGCGTGATGACGGTCAGCGGCAAAGACTGTCAGGCGGCTGGCAACTACCGTGTGCCCGTAGGCACTCCGCTCAAAGATATCGTAGGCTCGCTCCCCGACACCACTGTCAGAATTGTCAACGGCGGAACCATGATGGGACGCGCCCTCGCCGGAATACAAGGCTCGACAACGAAAGGAATGAGCGGCCTGCTCCTTCTCAACTCGCAGGAGGCACCACTGCGCGACACCACCCCCTGCGTGCGCTGCGGTCGGTGCGTCGAGGTATGCCCGATGGGGCTCGAGCCGTATCTGCTTGCAAAACTCTCGCAACTCGGACGCATCGACGACGCCGCGGCCCGTCATGTGGCCGACTGCATGGAATGCGGCTGCTGCAGCTACAGCTGCATGGCCGGCCGACCCCTTGTCGACTGGATAAAAGTCGGAAAATCCATGGCGCGGCAACGATAGCATCTCATCACTCACCCCGATCATTCATCATATAATCTGTACACATTAATTGTATATATAATATATAACCGTCAAAATGGAAAAAACAATCTGATGGAAGGCAACAGAATAACAGTGACCGGCTCGCCCCACGTGTCGGCAAAACGCACCACACAGAGTGTGATGCTCAACGTAATCGCGGCTCTGCTCCCCGCGCTGGCATGCGGAATATGGATTTTCGGCTGGCGCTCGGCTCTCGTGGCCGCAGTCACCATCGCCGCATGCATGCTGACCGAATTCCTGTGCGCACGCTACATGCTCGGCCGACGCGACTCGCTTCGCGACTGCACTGCCATAGTCACCGGACTGCTCCTTGCAATGACGCTGCCATCGTCAATACCGCTGCCGATGGCCTTCGCCGGAGGCGTCTTCGCTATCGGAGTCGGAAAAATGGCATTCGGAGGCAGCGGACAGAATATCTTCAACCCCGCACTCGTCGGACGCGTGTTCCTGCTCATATCCTTCCCCGTTGAAATGACGACATGGCCGCTGCCGCTATCGCCCGACGGCCTTACCGGTGCCACTCTGCTCAGCGCAATGAAAGAGAGCGGTGTCGACGCCGCAAGCATCGACGTGGCACAGCTGGCTATAGGCAATATGGGCGGCTCGCTCGGCGAAGTCGGAGCGATAGCCCTCGTCGCAGGATGGCTCTATCTGACCGCACGCCGCATAATCCGCCTCGTGATACCGGTGGCAATACTCGCTTCGATAGCACTGCTCGCTGCCGTCACAGGCAACAGCGTGGTCGTCGAACTGCTGTCAGGCGGCCTGCTCCTTGGCGCGTTTTTCATGGCTACAGACTACGTGACATCGCCGATGACAACCAAAGGGATGATTGTCTACGGCATTCTCATCGGCGTGATAACCTTCGTGATACGCCACTACGGATCATATCCCGAAGGCATATCGTTCGCAATACTTATAATGAACGGCTGCACACCGCTTATCAACAAACTGACCCGACCGCGCGTATTCGGTGAAAGGAGGAAAAGATGAAAAAACTGAAATCGACATTGCCAAACATGGCAGGAGTGCTCACCATCACGACCATGATTGCCGGATTTCTGCTGGGATACGTCTACCGGTCGACAGCCGAAGCGCGCGACAAAGCCTCTTCCGACAAACTCGTAGGCGCCATCAGTCAGGTAGTGTCCGGATTTGACAACGACCCTGTTGCATCGAAAACAACCGTAACCGCCGGCTCCAGTCAGGTCACTATCTACCCCGCCACTCACGACGGCCGCCTGATAGGCTGCGCTGCCGAAAGCAGCTCCGACAACGGTTTCTCCGGAAAAATCACCATAGTCGCAGGCTTTGACCCCGACGGCAACATACTCGGCTATGAGGTGACCTCACACGCTGAGACTCCCGGCCTCGGAGCAAAGATGAACGACTGGTTTCGCGGCTCAGGCTCCCGCTCTGTGATCGGGCGCAATCCTTCCTCCCGGCCGCTGAAAGTGAGCAAAGACGGCGGCGAAGTCGACGGCATCACAGCAGCCACAATATCATCACGCGCATTTCTCGAAGCTCTCAACACCGCTTCGGAAGGCGCCATGACATATTTCCGACAGTCCACCGAAAACAAGTAACCGCCATAACTTCCGAAAAATGAATTTCTTCAAGACAATATATCACAGTGCGGTGCTCGAAAACCCCACGTTCGTGCTGCTTCTGGGCATGTGTCCCACTCTCGGCACCACATCGAGCGCCATCAACGGCATGTCGATGGGGCTCGCCACCACAGGTGTGCTGATATGCTCCAACGCAGCGATTTCCGGCATCAAAAACCTCGTGCCCGACAAAGTCAGAATTCCGGTCTATATCGTCGTTATCGCCACATTCGTCACCTTGCTGCAGATGCTGCTTCAGGCCTACGCCCCGGCGCTCAACGACAGTCTCGGCATATTCATTCCGCTCATCGTGGTCAACTGCATATTGCTCGGACGCGCCGAAGCCTTCGCCTCACGCCACAACGTAGCCTCGTCAGTGGCCGACGGCATCGGCTCAGGACTCGGCTTCACCGTAGCGCTGACCCTGCTCGGAGCATGCCGCGAACTGCTCGGCAGCGGCAGCATAGCGTCGCTGTCAATTTATCCCGAAAGCTGGGGCGCACTGCTCTTCATCCTCGCCCCCGGCGCATTCATTATGCTCGGATTTCTCATCGCCATCTACCGCTATCTGCAAGCGAAATCCACGAAAAAGCGTCAGGCATAGCATATTGTAAATAATTGAAAAAGTTACTCAAGCCAATAACATCATGCTGGAATATTTAGCCATAATAATAACGGCAATCTTTGTCAACAACATAGTTTTCGCCCAGTTCCTCGGAATATGCCCCTTCCTCGGCGTATCGTCACGGCTCACCAACGCCACCGGCATGGGCATCGCAGTCACGGTGGTGATGGTAATATCAACACTCGTGACATCGCTGCTCCAGAATTATGTGCTCGTGCCATTGCAGATGGAATACATGCAGACCATACTCTTCATTCTGGTCATTGCCGCCCTGGTGCAGATGCTCGAGATAATAATGAAAAAAGTGTCGCCCGCGCTCTACGTTGCCCTCGGCGTGTTTCTGCCGCTCATCACCACCAACTGCGCCGTGCTCGGTGTGGCGATAATGGTGACACAAAAAGGCATGTCGCTGACCCAGAGCGTAGTCTACGCATTTGCCACGGCCATCGGCTTCCTTATGGCGCTTGTGATATTCGCCGGCATAAGGGAACAGCTCGAACTGGCCGACGTGCCGCGTCCGATGCGCGGAGTGCCGATAGCCCTGATCACAGCCGGCATACTCGCAATGGCCTTCATGGGCTTCGCCGGAATAGGTTAAACATACCCCCATAATATACCGGCGGCTTCCCTCGCATTGTGTCGGAGGGAAGCCGCAGGTTATATTATGGAGATGCAACTGCCGACAAGCCGGGCCTGAGCCTCTGCCGGCTCCGCATCATCTCGAAAGCGAGATATTTTTCTCCTTGGCTATGCGGCGCATGTTGAGTATGGCATAACGCATGCGACCCAGCGCAGTGTTGATACTGACATTTGTAGCCTTGGCTATATCCTTGAAACTCATGTCGCGGAAGAAACGCATGTCGATGACCTCTCGCTGCAGTTGCGGCAACTGGTTCATGATGCTTACGACATCAGCCGAAATCTGCGAGTCAATCATGAAATCCTCAATAGTATCCTCCGCAAGCTCCTTGCGGTTGAGTAGCGCCATATCCGTATCATCGGCCGAAACCACACCGTTGGCTTTCTCCTGACGGTAATAGTCGATGATATGATTGTGAGCGATACGTGTAATCCATGCCGAGAACTTTCCGCTCTCGGTGTAACGTCCCTGTTTTATTGTAGTTATAGCTTTGACAAATGTTTCCTGAAAGATATCGTCGGCAAGTTCACGATTTTTGACGATATTTAGTATATAGGAAAAGACACGGCTTTGGTGGCGCGTCAATAATGTGTCGAAAGCCTCGTTGTTACCATCGGCATAGGCTGCTACCAACTGCTCGTCGGTGAGCCGTGTAAGATTTTGCATTACTATATTATGAAGTGTTAATAAAGAGTAATGATGGACAATAGGCAGAATAGTTATTAAATTAATAAAAGAAATAAAGCAGAAAAACAGATAAAAGGCTTACTGATTTTTTCCGTAACTACAAACTTACAAAATCTTTTTGTTATCACCAAATGATAATCCTGATTTATTAATCCCGTTAACCATTCTTAATAATTAGTCTGTTTAAAAATTTATTTCACTAATACACAATAAAAAAAGCTGCCGGAGCGTTATATCTACAAAACATCTACAAACTACATCAGATCCATTACTCACCTCAACACATTATGCCAATGAAGAATATCTCTACCCAAGTCAACCCTTCAACCGTGTCACAAAAAGAAACAAAAGGCGTCAAGCCCGGCAATCTCACTCTTGATTTCCTGCGCCAGTTCGCTCGAGTATACCGGCCGACCAACGCTGTAATGCCCGGCTTCGTTCTTAACTGAGGGCCTACGCCTCAACGAAAACAAGGATGGCACATCAGAATTCTGATGTGCCATCCTTGTTTTCGTAACTCAATTACTTGACGTTACTGGAGTTTACTTGGTTCAACGTATTTGTCATCATACAACACGTCGTAGTCGGTGGGGTAAACGTAATAAAATCCACCATCAAAACAATCAATTTGCTACATTTTCAACGCAATTAATTGCAAATATATTATATTTTCAAACTTTTTCATATCATTTATTTGCATAAATATACTAAATAGATTATTTTTGCAATCACAATCTCATGCACTTTATTATTAACCATTCATTATCATTACGCTTATGAAAATCTTTACATCCTTATTATGTGTGACAGCATTATTTGCATCTTCTTTAACCGCTGAAGCCGTCTACATTAATGGGAAAAACGGCATTCGTTACAAAACAAACACCAAAAACACAGCTGTCACAGTAGTAGCGCCAAAAACCGGAAACACCTACGCAGGCGACTATGAGATACCGGCCACTGTCACAAGTTCCACTTATGGCGAACTTCCAGTCATAGGAGTAGATGCAAACGCTTTTGCCTCGTGCGACATGTTGACGTCCGTCATACTTCCCGAAAGCGTCACTACAATCGGGGACTACGCTTTTGACACCTGCGAAAAGTTGACAACAGTGGAAATGCCGGGAGTAAAAACAATAGGCCACTGGTCATTCCGTTATTGCACATCACTTGAAAACTTAGTTTTCCCCGAAGGTCTTGAAAGCATCGGCAATTACAGTTTCGACCATAATCTGAAAATGACAGTTGTTGACCTTCCGTCTACAGTAACCAATCTTGGAGGATATGTATTTGAAGGCAACCCGCAGATTACCACAGTCATCTGCCGCGCCATAGTTCCTCCGGCAATTAAGAAAGGCTATATCAACGGCGACGAAATCTACACCATTTTTGAAGACAGCGATTACGGCGATATCGAGCTGATTGTCCCCGATGAATCTATTGACGCATATCGCACATCGCTCGGATGGCATTATTTCTCAAAAATATCGCCACTCACTGCTGCCGGAGTTGATAATATCACTACAGAAGAAGAGGACGAGTGTCAGGCCATATACTATGATATTCTCGGTCGCGTCGTGACAAACCCGAAGAAAGGCAATCTTTACATCAGACATACACCCTCAAAAACAACTAAAGTTATATATTGATACCAATCAATATATGTATTAAAAGACACAATCCACTATGCGGAAAATCGTGGATTGTGTCTTTTAATTTTTACCCATTCTGCTTGCAAATCTTAATACAGATGGAACATGCGGTCCATCATCTGCCATTTTTCATCGGCTGTAGCCTCGGCCGAACAGTCCTGAAAACGCGACATGAATGTCTCCCATTCCTGCTGACGCGGAAGCGTGGCGAGCCGGGCCATCGCCTCGTCCCAATTGAAATCGAGCGGAGTCTCGACAATCATAAACAGGCGGTTGTCAAGAATGTATATCTCCATCTCGAGAATACCCACCTGCCTTATGCCGTCGATGATTTCCTGCCATATCACCCCTTCGGAATGGGCATGTCGGTAATCGTCGATAAACTTACGGTCGCCCTCACGCAGCTTCATGGTGCGGCAATAGCGTTTGACGGGCACATCATATTTCTTTACTTTAAATCCTTCTGTCATTTCTATTCTATTTTAGTTAAAACCTCCCAAACGTAGGGACGCACGGCTCGTGCGTCCGCCAACATCGTCTGCCAATACCTTGATTATCAGACATTACACACAGACACACGGCCCGTACGTCCCTACGTTTTGAAGTTCTGCAACACTCTCTAAATCATGCTTTCAGATTACGTGTGCGGTGGCCGTAGACCATCACAACCACGAAACATATCAACGGCAGCACAAACGACACGTTGACAGCCGGCATACCCAGCACGACACCCTTGTCTATTATGCTCGCCTGAAGCGGCGGCAGCACCGAACCGCCGAGAATTGCCATAATCAGACCGGCGGCACCGAACTTCGCATCCTCGCCGAGCCCCTCGAGCGCGATGCCATAGATCGTCGGGAACATCAGCGACATACAGGCCGACACTGCCACGAGACAATACAAGCCAAACACCCCGTCGATGAAAATCACACCCAGCGTAAAGCAGCACGCAGCCACGGCAAGCGTGCGGAGCAAGACTCCGGGATTGAAATATTTCAGCAGGAACGTGCAGATGAAACGCGAGCAGCAGAATATCACCATTGCTATGATATTATATTGCTGCGACAGCACTTCCGCGGCTTTTTCACCCATACCTTGACCCACGAAAACACGTGTGCCATACTGGATTATGAATGTCCAGCACATGATCTGCGCCCCGACATAGAAGAACTGAGCCACTACCCCTTCACGATAACGTCGCAACTTGAATATACGGCGCACCGAAGCGAAGAAATTGATTTTCTTCGATGCCTCGCCGCATTTCGGTATTCCCGAAAACCGTATCACGAGAAGCATCGCAATCACAATCAGTCCGATTATGAGATACGGCCCGATAAGCACCGACAGGTCATGCTCCTTGACAGCCTCAAAGGCAGCCTCACCCATATTGGCGCGGTCGGCGGTATCGGCAGGGTCAAGACGGTTCTGTATGAAATTCATCGCAACAAACATGCCAAGCAGCGAGCCGACAGGATTGAATGCCTGGGCGAGATTGAGGCGTCGCGTGGCCGTATCCTCTGAGCCCATCGCAAGAATATACGGATTGCACGATGTCTCGAGCACCGAAAGCCCGCAGGTCAGCACGAAATATGCTATCAGGAAAGGATAATACTCGCCCGTCTCCTTTGCCGGAAGGAAAAGAAGCGCACCGAGGGCATACAGCCCGAGCCCGAGCATCACTCCGGCCTTATAGCTGAAACGGCGTATGAATATCGCGGCAGGAAACGCCATGGCGAAGTAGCCTCCGTAGAAAGCCACCTGCACCAGCGCGCCCTCCGTCACACTCATACGGAAGATTTTGGAGAACGCCTTAACCATCGGATTGGTTATGTCATTGGCAAATCCCCACAACGCGAAACAGCTTGTAATGAGCACAAAAGGCACCACAAAGCTGACACCGTTGAAATGCAATATAGAGTTTTTTTCAGTTTTCATGGATTTTTTCATAGATAAAATAATTTACAGCAGGCCGGTGTGCGGCCGGCGCATATCAGCAACCGGCATTACATCGTCACGGCCGTGATATCGTCGCGTGACGCCACCGCCCCGTCAGCAATCGCCTGCACGAGGATATTGCCAATGGCAGTAGCCTCGACATCAGCGGCCTCAACCTCAATGCCGGCAGCCTCGGCAGTGAGTCGGTTGAGCAGCTTGTTGCGGCTTCCGCCACCCATGATGCGCAGCTTTGTCACCGGAGTGTCGAGCAATGCATTGAGTTGCCTGATGCCGCGGGCATAACGCTGCGCAAGCGACATAATCACCACCCTTGCAGCCTCGCCGCGTGTAACGGGCACGCGCAGTCCGTTGCGGCGGCAATATCCGGCGAGCACCTCGTCCATATTCATTGCCGAGGCAAACACAGGGTCGTCGACATCGACGACTGAGTCAATGTCAGCCGCCTCAGCTTCCTTTATAAGTTCAACGATGTCGACTCCGGTTCCGTTTTCGCTCCACGCCGCCATAAGCCGCTGGAGCATCCACAGTCCGGTGATATTCTGGAGAAAACGTATCCGTCGGCCCACGCCCCCTTCATTGGTAAATCCTGCCACACGCGCCTCTTCGGTCAGTATCGGCTGTGGAAGATCGATGCCGAGCAACGACCATGTGCCCGAGCTGAGCCACGCCACAGAGCCGTCGGCGCCGCTCCGGACGGTTGCGAACACCGCACTTGCCGTGTCGTGAGAGCCGACAGCTATAACCTCCACCGGATAATCGACACCGATTGACTTTGCCACATCGTCGCGCAAAAAGCCCCTCGATGTCCCCGGCATCACGATTTTACCGAAAATCGCGCGTGGAAGTCCGAGTTCGTCAATCAGCTTGTAATCCCAGTCGCGGGTGCGGGCGTCAAGCAGTTCGGATGTCGACGCTATAGTGTATTCATTGTCAGGCCGTCCGGTCAGGAAATAGCTGAAGAGATCAGGCATGAAGAGCAGATGACGTGCGGCCGCAAGCATATCGGGCGCGTCGCGTCGCAATGCCATCAGGCGGAACATCGTGTTTATCGCCATCACCTGAGTGCCGTTTACCGCATAATGCTCCTGCCGCGAGTGCGTCGCAAAAAACTCTTCGGGAAGCCCCTCCACAGCCTCGTCGCGGTAACACACCGGATTGCCAAGCAGATTGCCGGCCGCATCAATTAGTCCGAAATCAACGCCCCAGGTGTCAATGCCGACGCTGCGTATCCTCATTCCGGAAGCCACAGCCTTGCGCAGTCCTTCCACCATCTCGGCATACAGCGACAGGAAATCCCAATAGAGACGTCCGCCGCAACGCACCTGACGGTTGGTGAAACGGTGCACTTCCACAAGCCTGAGCGTTTTGTCTCCGTCTATGATCCCGGCAATGACACGCCCGCTGCCACCACCGAAATCAACGGCGATGTAAGCGGGCGCGCCCGGGTTGTTTTCTATTTTATCTGTCGGCATCATTTGCCCTGTTTGCCAAGAAAATAAACATCAAGGTCATCAATCTCGGCGCGGGTGAGCGGATCGACATTGTCTCCGTTAAGCACAGCTATGCGGCAGGCCATCTCGAAGAATGTGGCTCGCTCCAACGCCTGGTCGAAGTCCTTGCCGCACACCACCTGCCCGTGTTTGAGAAGCATCACGGAGTTATGGTCGCGCATCGCCTCGACCACGGCATTCGCCAGTTCCGGCGAGCCGGGCCGATAGTAAGGTATCATGGGGATTTCCTCGCCTACATGCAGCGGGCACTCGGCTGTGAAATTAAGATTTTCCGGACGCTTCTTCATGCAGGCTACAGCCGTAGCGTAAGGCGACTGGAAATGAAGCACACACCCCACATCCTGACGCTCGCGCATCACACCCAGATGAAACACCGACTCAATCGACGGACGGATGCCGTTGAGCACCTCGCCGTCAGCAAAACGGCACACCGACACCCGGTCGGCCGTCAGTTCAGGCACCCACGAACCGGTGCCCGATATGAGCACTTCATCGCCGATACGCACCGACAGATTGCCGCTGCTGCACACTGTGAGGCCGGCGCGTCCCACGCGCCGTGCCATTTCCACAAAACGGTCTATTGCTTCCTGTGTTGCCATAACTGATATCATTTATAGATTGGACCGTAAGTTTCACATGCCCTGTAGTCAGAGCCTTCCTTATCCATGCCGAAGGCGTTCCACGCTGCCGGACGGAATATCTTGTCCTCGTCGACATTGTGCATGCACACCGGTATTCGCAATATCGAGGCGAGAGTGATAAGGTCCTGACCGATATGGCCGTAAGATATGGCTCCGTGATTGGCGCCCCAGTTGTTCATCACCGAATAGACATCGCGGAAAGCAGGCTTGTCGCACAGGCGGGGCACAAACCATGTCGTGGGCCATGTCGGGTCGGTACGCATGTCGAGCGCGCGGTTTATCTCCGGATCAATCTCCACTGTCCAGCCTTCGGCAATCTGGAGTACCGGGCCGAGTCCTTTGATTATATTCAGTCGTGACATTGTCACCGGCATGCCGCCCTTCGAAAGGAAGTTTGACGAGAAGCCGCCGCCACGGAAATAATCGCGGTCGGCAGGATACCATGTGGTGGCCTTGAGACACTCCTTCACATCATTTTCGGTGATATCGCCAACCTGCTTCATGACAGGAGCGCCGTCGGCGTCGGTCATCGCACCGGTGGCGTCGAGAGTGGTTGCGCCGGAGTTGATAAGATGTATTATACCGTCGGCGGCACGGCCGGTAAGCTCCTTGCCGGTGACGCGCTTCACTGCCTCGGGGCTCCAATAGGTGCGGACATCGGAAAAAATCTGCGAAGTGCCTGTCAGCAGATGGCCGAAGAGCATCGCCACGCCGTTGCAGGCATCGTTTTCAGTGGCAAGCACGAAAGCCTCGCGGATGCCGTTCCAGTCAAACGAGGTGTTGAGCAGAGCCTCCGAATAGTCGCCGTTGGGATAGAAGTCGGTCCACTGGCGCTGTCCCTGGAAACCGGCGGCAATGGCATTATGGCCGAGAGCCTCTTCCTTGAAGCCCATTTCAAGAAGCCGTGGATTGCCGATCATCAGGTCGCGCATGATGATGGTCATCTTGACGATGAATTCCCAGTCGGCGTCTTTCTGCTCGCGCGTCTTGCGTTTCTCGGGACGGTTTTTGAAATCCTCTCCTTCGTTGACCTTGCAGTTCTCGCGGGTCCAGGCCATTGCTTTTTCATATTCCTCATGGTCATAGATGCCTTCTGTCATGCGGCGGATAATCTCTGTCAGGTCGACCGACTCACACCGCATGCCGAGATAATCTTCGAAGAAATCAGGATTTACGATAGAGCCGGCGATGCCCATCGACACCGAGCCCATCGACAGATAAGAGCGTCCGCGCATCGTGGCCACTGCTATTGCGGCGCGGGCGAAGCGCAATATCTTTTCAGCCACATCGGCCGGTATGCTGTTGTCCTCTATATCCTGCACGTCGCGGCCATAGATGCCGAAAGCCGGAAGCCCCTTCTGGGCATGGCCTGCGAGCACGGCGGCAAGATATACCGCTCCGGGGCGCTCAGTGCCGTTGAAGCCCCACACCGCCTTCGGCCAGTAGGGGTTCATGTCCATAGTCTCCGCGCCATAACACCAGCATGAAGTTACGGATATAGTGGCGCCGACACCTTCACGCTCAAATTTCTCGGCGCATGCCGCGCTTTCGACCACACGGCCTATGGTGCCGTCGGCAATCACGCACTCCACGGGAGTGCCGTCGCCATGACGCAGATTTTTAGTAATGAGTTCCGCCACAGCTTTGGCGAGGTTCATGGTTTTCTCTTCAAGGCTTTCACGCACGCCACCCTGACGGCCGTCAATCGTGGGACGTATACCGATTTTAGGATACTTTTTCATGATAATAACAATATTTTACGTTAGATTTGTCTGTAGAGTGTATCAAAGGTCATTCCGGCATGTTTCCGCCGGTGCCTGTAATGCAAATTTAGCATTTTTCCGCTGCTTCAAAATAAAAATATTGCGTCATTCTTTGTCACAAATGCTCTCTATTTCCGCAACAGCAGGCTGATATAACAACGAACAGGCACCGGATTTGTTGCTCCGGTGCCTGTAATTATTCTTAACGGGGGAATTGTCGTGCCTATCCCCTGCCGTTTATTATTCGTTGAAGTCGGTTACCTCAAATCCGCTTTCGTCAAACTCATCGTCGTTAAACGATGCCTCTCCGTAATATTCATCGTCAAGGCCGAGGTCAAGACCTGCGTCGGTGGTCGTCGCATCGAGCTTGGCGTTGAATTCCTCGAAGTCCATGGTCTGCGGAGGAGGAGTGCCGCGCGAGATGCTGCACAAGGGGTCTTTGAGCGACTTGCCCGGGGTCATCTCTTTCATCTCCATGAAGAAGGAGCGGTCGGTGAGATAATCGAAGTTGAATATCAGACGCTGACCTTCGTCCTCGATAAGGTCGCCGAGCACACAGTCATCCATCAGATAGACATCTTCGTCGGAACTCGAGCCCATGTCTTCCATCGTGATTTCACGTGTCTTTTCCCAGTTGCCCTCACACAGGAAGAACGAGCAGAACTGGTTTTTGTCGTAATTGACGCTGTCACAGATAGCGTTTTTAAGCTCCATGAAAGTAGCGTTGGAGTCAACGACAATCACTCGCTTGAAGTTTTCGACTTCGTCTGATATTATATTAAATGTAAATGTCATATTTATAAATATTATTATACCTTGGAGCAATTATAACAACCCGGAAGGAAAAATGTCGCACGCATCAGTCACGAACCACGGAGTCATCAACCGGAAGCGGACGCTTGAAAACCTCTTTAAACGATATGATTGACTCGGTGCGCGACAGTCCGAGATTTTGCAGCTTTTCGTGGATAAGATGCAGCAGATGGTCGTTGTTGCGGGCGAATACCTTGATAAAAAGATCATACTGGCCTGTGGTGAAATGACACTCTACGACCTCGGGGATACCACGGAGTTTCTCCACCACTTCATTAAACGAAGCCGGATCCTTGAGAAAAAATCCCATATACGCGCAAGTCTCGTAACCGATAGCCGAGGGCTCCACAAGCATTTCCGTCCCTTTTATCACGCCCGACGACTGCAACTTGCCTATGCGCTGATGCACCGCCGCACCCGACACTCCGCATTCGCGGGCTATCTCGAGAAACGGCTTGCGGGCGTTGCCCGACATCATCTGCAATATCTTAACGTCAAGTAAATCGAGTTGGGTATGAGCCATAATAGATAGTCTTAATTGTTTTGCGTTGCAAATATAGTGAATATCGTAATTTTTCAAGCGCTTAATGTTATTTTTTTTATAATTTTGTGGTATGAAACGTATATTTTTTCTTTCCGCGATAATATTTTCTATGCTCTGCGGCCTGTCGTCATGCAGCGACAGAGGCTCTACGCGCAAATCAATAGCTGTCAGCCTGCCCCCGCAGGCATCGCTCCTGAGAGAAATCACCGGCGACTCAATCGAGATTGTCACCCTGATGCAGGCCGATGCCAATCCCGAAGCGTTTGAGGTCACGGTAAAGACCCTGCGTGCGGTCAGCGATGCCGACCTTTATATGAAGGCCGGAAACCTTCCTTTTGAGGAAACGCTCACGGCGCGCATCAGCGAGTCAAATCCCGGATTGCGTTTCATCGACACATCCGACGGCATAAAACTTATCACCGGCACTCACTCACACGGCAATGACGTGCACGAAGTTGCCGACCCTCACACATGGACTTCAATCCCCAACCTCAAGACGATTGCCGCCAATATGCTTGCCGCAGTCAACGGGATTGACCCCGCGCACAAAGACTATTACAACGCCAACTACCATAGGCTGACAGCTCGGCTTGACTCCGCCGGCTCCGCGATAGCATCACGACTGAAAGGCAGCGGCTCCGGGGCATTCCTGATATGGCATCCGTCTCTCTCATATTTTGCCCGCGACTACGGTCTGAGGCAAATTCCTGTCGGACAGGACAACAAGGAGATGACTCCCGGACAGATGCGCGACACCCACCGCCTCGCTGCCGACGAGGGGGTCACGGTAATGTTCATACAACAGAATTTCGACTCCCGACAGGCGCAAAGCCTCGCCGACGCCCTGGGTCTGACGGTCGTGCAGATTAACCCTCTCGACGAGGACTACCTCAACCAATTCAACATCATATCCGATGCCCTTGCACAATAACCCTGCCGGAGAAAGCCACTGCTGCAACGGCCACTGCTTGCACCATACGCAGCGAAATCATGCCGGAAACGAGCCCGTAATCTCGCTTGACGGCGTGTCACTGCGCCGCGGTGGCAAAATCATACTCGAAGATGTCGACCTGACAGTGCGCAGCGGCGACTTCTTTGCCATAACCGGTCCGAACGGCGGAGGCAAGACCACCCTGCTGCGCCTGATACTCAAACTGATATCGCCCACGTCAGGCACAGTGAGATATTACGACGGCGGCAAGACCGTCGACCGTCTGCCCATAGGCTATCTGCCGCAGAAAAACATGATTGATTCCCGCTTTCCCATCACCGTGAAAGAGGTGATACAGTCGGGGCTCATAGCTATAAAGGGTCTGACCGACACACAACGCACCGAAAAAGTGGCCGATGCAATTTCAGCCGTCGGACTCGACGACCGCAGCGGCTTCACTCTCGACCGCCTGTCAGGAGGCCAGTTGCAGCGCACTCTGCTCGCACGCGCCATCATCAGCAGCCCGCAGATACTTGTGCTCGACGAGCCTCTGAGCTATCTCGACAAGCAGTTCGAGCACCGCGTCTATGATATAATATCGGAACTGGCTCCGTCAACCACCATAATACTTGTGTCGCACGAAATGTCGCGCATTGCATCTATGGCCAACCGCCACATCATCGTCGACCACCGCATCGAGGAGTGCACGGCCGACCATCATTACTTCGCGCTCGACTGCCCGCATAACCGCTGACGGTCAGCGGGCTGCAAAAAGCGCCCTGTTGGCACGCAGCCAGCGGTCGGTGCGCAGCCGCAGCAAGAAAATCGCACCACGGAAACACAGTTCGACTGCCATAGCAACCCACACTCCGGCGAGCCCCATCGTCGGCGCAAGAACAGCGGCAAGCGTGATGCGCACACCCCAGATACTCAACAGGTTCATACCCGCGGGCACCATCGTGTCACCCGCTCCAACAAACACGCCGTAGGCCACTATCGACGCCGCAAACATCGGTTCGGCAAACGCCTCGATGCGAAGCACCTCCGTGCCAAGCGAGCATATCGACTCGACCGGAGATATGATGCCCATCATCACCGGCGCGCCGACATACATCACAATCCCCATCACAGTCATTACCACAATGCCAGATACAACAGTGATTTTGGCAAAACTGCGCGCCAGCTTCTCACGGCCGGCTCCGAGACTCTGCCCCACAAGCGTTGTGGCGGCCTCGCTGATGCCATAACCCGGCATATAACACAGGCTCTCGGCGGTGACGGCAAACGCATTGGCGGCAATAGCCACCGTGCCTAAAGGCGCCACGATGGCCGTGATAAACACCTGTGCGCCACACATCAGGGCATGCTCAACCCCAAGCGGAAACGAAATTTTAAACGCGCGCCGCAGACAAGCGGCTCCGGGCATGAAAGACCCCTCGGAGTTGCGCATGTTAAGTTCGCGGTTACGCCGCCAAAGATACCACAGCATGACCGCGGCGGCCACGGTCTCGGCAAGCGCCGTACCCACAGCCGCACCGGTGACTCCAAGACCCGCACCGGGCAATCTGACGGAGGTATCGCCAATCGTAAATTCATGTCCGTCAAATATCAGGAAGAAATTGAAAAGCACATCAAGCACACACATCCCCACATTCACTATGCCGGGAAAAAGAGTGTTACCGCTGCAACGGAGCATGGCTCCGCTCAGGAAACTGATCTGCAACAGCGGCAGCGACAGACTGAATATCAAGAAATAAGATGATGCGTCACCAACGATATCGTCTCCCCCGCCAAGCCACAGCGGCAGATTGCCGCTGACCGCCGAGCCAAACGCCGCAAGCAGCACACTGAACACTATGACAGGAATAAACGACTGGCGCAGAACGCGCTCTGCGCCCCGACGGTCGGAAGCTCCGATACGGTTGGCCACCTGTACCGAAAAACCGGAAGCCACAGCCGAACACAGCCCCCACATGAGCCATGTCGAGGTAGCCATCAGACCGATCGAGGCAGACGACTCCGCCCCGAGCGAACCCACCATAGCCGCATCGATATACTGCATCACTATTGTCGACAGCTGAGCCACGATGGCCGGCCACGACAGCACGGCAGTGAGCCGCAGCTGTTGCCGCAGCGACATCGCCTCTCCGCGGCGTATCTTGACAAGCAGGCCGTCTCTTTCCATATCAGGTTATTTCACTGACAGCGAGCGCGCGAATGAGATGATACGTTCAACACCTTCGGCCACCACACTGCGTGGAGCGGCCAGATTGACCCGGACAAACGCCGAGCCGGCGGCTCCGTATATATCGCCCGGACTGAGCATGACCCGCGCCTCCTTCTCAAGCCGTGACGCAAATGCAGCGCCGTCAAGTCCAGAGGCCGACACATTGAGCCAGAGCAGATAGGTTCCTTCGAGGGGTGTGACAATGTAATCAGGCAGCTCCGAGGCGAAGCGCTCCGAGGCGAAGCGGTAGTTTCCGTAAAGATAATCAATCAGTTGACAGAGCCAATCCTCCCCTTCGTTGTAGGCGGCAATCAGGCCGGCCACACCAAACGGATTGACATCACACACCTCATTGTCGTTGATGGCGCGGTCGATGCGCCGGCGCATCCCGGCGTCACGACACACTATATTGGCAATCTGCAGTCCGGCGGTGTTGAATGCCTTGCTCGGAGAGTTGCAGCACACACATTTCTCGGCAAACTCCTCGCCTAATGTAGCGTAAGGAGTAAACCTGAAACCGTTGAAAGTCAGCTCGCAATGTATCTCATCGGCAACCACCGTCACATTGTGGCGCAGACAAATCTCACCGATGCGGCGCAATTCATCGCGTGTCCACACGCGTCCGGCCGGATTGTGGGGGTTGCACAGCAGCAGCATTGTGGCACGCGGATGGGAAGCGCACTGTTCGAGAGCCTCGAAATCAATGGCATAGCGACCATCGGCATGATAATCGAGCGGACACTCGCATATCTCGCAGCCGTTGTTGCGTATCGACGAGAAAAAGCAGTTGTAGACGGGAGTCTGCACGATAACCTTGTCGCCCGGAGCGGCAAGCCCTTTTATAATCGCGGAGATGGCAGGCACTACCCCCGAAGTGTATATCACATCGTTGCGGTCGATATGCCATCCGTGACGGCGGCTGAACCATCGGGTAAGCGCGTCGTAGTAATCATCGCCGACTTTCGTATAGCCGAACACTCCGTGACTGACCCTGCGGTGCAAAGCCTCGATGACACACGGAGCCGTCATGAAATCCATGTCGGCCACCCACATAGGCAACACATCGCCGCGTTCAGGCGTATCCCATTTATATGAACCGGAACCGCGCCGTGCTATTATTTCATCAAAATCAAACTGCTCCATAATCAGAGGGTGTCACATAAAAGTATTGTAAAGTAAAGCAAAACTAAACCTGATAACCTGACGAATAAGGGACAAAAATATTTTATAGCGGTTTTCGTTATGACTTACAACAAAATTCTATTGCTTTTTCAATATAAGGAAGCAATGAAGGCACATCATTGGAAACAGCCTCAAAAATCAAGTCTGCATCAAGTTCAAAATAACCATGTGCAATATGATTTCGCATACCTATAATCGCATGCCATGGAATATCAGGGAAATTTGATTGCAAAAAATCCGGCAAAATCCTACAAATCCGGTTTACTCCCTCACCTATTGCTGTGATCAATGTGCAATTTGCTGCAAGAAGTTGCATTCCTGCCTGAGAATTGTAATAATAATCAACGGATTTAACATTTTTATTCCAGTCTATCAGTTGATTTATAGTTTCTTCAATAGACTTGAACGTAAGATACGCCCGCTCTTTGTCGTGGTCAGAGTAGTTTGATTCCATCACGTGAAATTTGATTTAGAAATCTGACTGATAGACGGGAATGACGACGCACCAAATCAACTGATGTACATAGTATCTCCTCTAAAAATTCTTTCAGCGCACTCATGAGAAATATCTTGGGAGGCATATCGACAAGAATATCCACATCACTGCCGGGGCTGTTGTCGCCTCGGGCCGTCGACCCGTAAAGACATAATCCTGTCACCCCATATTCTTTCTGAATATGTGACATATTATCGCTAAGAATTTTAATATATTCGTCCGATATCATTGTCTGATTGCTTTTGCTATTTGCAAATATAGCGATTATTTCTTTACGGGCAACCTAAATCAGAGTGTTTTGAGGGTGAAATGGAGGGTGCCGCCGTTTATTATGGCTGCGTGGGGAATGGAGGTGCCGGTCAGAGGCTCGCCGTTGAGGGTTACGCTGTCGATATAGATTGCATCGGGCGAGGGGCGGTCGGCCGTGATTATGAACTGTTTGCCCGACGGGAGATTATGGGTGATGCGGTCGAAAAGAGGCGAGGTAATCTCATATTCAGGCAGACCGGGACAAAGGGGATGGAAGCCGGAAGCCGCAAGAATATACCATGCCGACATCTGCCCGACATCCTCGTTGCCACACAGCCCGTCGACGGCGTTGCGGTATGCCTTGCGGCATATATGGTTAGTCCATTTCTGTGTCAGTTCGGGAGCGCCGAGACGGTTGAAGAGAAACGGAATGTGATGCACCGGCTCGTTGGCGTGATTGTAATATTCATTCCACCAGAACTCCACAGGAGTGCTCTCAAACATCGACTGCAGGTCGGCAAGCGCGGTTTCGCGGCCTCCCATCAGTTCCACCATACCTTCCACATCATGCGGCACGAACCATCCCTGCTGGTAGGGGTTGCACTCCATGCAGCCGTACCACTCCTGCATGCGCCCCTTTTCGGGCCATTCAGCCCAGGAGCCGTCGGCATTGCGGGGACGGAACCAGCCTTTTTCGGCATCAAAGATATTGCGGTAGGCCTGACCGCGGCGCAGATAGGCAGCTTCGGCATCGGTGTCGCCCGCAAGTGAAGCGAGACGCGACACGCACCAGTCGAAATAGGCATATTCAAGTGTCTCGGATATCGACGAGCCGCCGGGAGAATACCCCAGTTCGGGGTGATGTCCGATCGTATCGGCCGTGCGGCGGCACTGCGCGTAGGCTTTGGCAAAATCGAAACCGTCGATACCTTTGACGGCGGCATCGGCAACCACCGATATGGCCGGATTGCCGAGCATGCATCCGGAGTAGGCGTTGAGAAGTTCCCAGCGGTCGTAGACACCGGTGCCGTTCTCCTCGGCCATGTCGATGAATGAGTTTATCATATCGCTGACTACCACCGGGTTGATAATGGTCTGCAACGGAAACTGGCTGCGGAACACATCCCAACCGCTGAACACCGTGCGGCGCGTATAACGGTCGGTGACATGCGCGTTGCCGTCGGCGCCGGGATATTCTCCGGTGACATCGGTGAAACAGCGGGGGTCAATCATCGTATGATACAGAGCCGTGTAAAATATGGTGCGGTCATCGTCTGAACCGCCCTCGACCGTGACTTTTCCAAGGGCATCGTCCCAGAGCGAGGCAGCCTGCTTGCGGTAGAAGGCAAAATCGCTGTTGCCGGCAAGCTCGGCTTTATAGTTGGCCTCAGCGCCCTCCATGCTGACAAACGATATGGCAGTGCGGAGCGTTACGCTGTCACCTTTTTTCGCAGGAAATTCGGTAAAGAACCCGAGATGATTGCCCTCGTATGCCTTTATGCCGCGCACCACTTCGGCTGTGGCCGTACGCTGCGCGAACTCACCGGAGGTAACCGACTGCAGATGACGGTCGGCGCCGGCGGGCACCATCGCCGTCCACACTCCATAGTCAGTCATGGGTCGTGAAATCACTGAGTAAAAATATACCGTATAATTTGCATTTCCGCTGCCGTTGCCCCAGCCGCCGCCGTCGGGAGTGCAACGCATCCAGCCGCGTAGGGTGGAGTCATTAAGCACTTCGATGCGCTGACGGGTCGAGGTGCCCCCTACCCTGCGCGCAAGGTCAATCTGCACCCGCGCCGTATCCGCATCGGGATATGTAAATCGCATCACGCCGCCATGCGGTGTGGCGGTTACTTCGGCCTGAATGTCATAATCGGTCAGATGCACGCCGTAATAACCGGCCTTTGCCGTTTCCGACGCTTTGTCGTAGCGCGAACGGTATCCCTTTTCGGGAGCGTCAAGGTCACCTCGCCAGGTGTGGAGATGCCCGACAGTGGGCATGACAAGGAAATTGCCCATGTCGCCATACCAGCCGATGCCGCTGAGCTGCGTCATCGCAAACCCCTCGATCGAGGTGTGTTCGTCGGAATATCCCGAGCCGTTGTCTCCGCCGGTGATAGTGTTGGGACTCACCTGCGTCATCCCCCAGGGGGTAGTCGCTCCGGGAAAAGTTTTACCGAGACCGTGCTCGGCATGCGCGATTGTTGTACTCGTCGACGCCCCGATAATCGGGTTGACATAATCAGACAGAGGAACCGAGGCCCGGCCGCACATCGCAGCCGACAGGCACAGTCCTGACAAGATGGCAATAGATTTATTCATCAGGTTGGTTAGAGGGTTAGGTATTGTTGTCGCAAAAATAAGAAAGAAACAGATTGCGTGATATAACAGACCGTTGATTTTTTTGTATAATCAGGCAGATTTCACACTTTGTAAAAATGAAAGATTTGGTGACTGACGCAAATGTGCTATTTTTTGATGCAAGAACATATCGGGTATGGCGCAAAGATACGCATTTTTGGGGAATGTGTTACTTGACTCCACCGCAGGCAATGAGTAACTTTGCAAAAACGGAAATCAACAAAAACGACTTCCTTAAACCTGCCGGACACAATGACCGCCGGCATGGCTTCCGACAACAAACAAACCAAACATCATCACGCCCCTGCAACGGAGTATTATCCGTTTAAAAAATCGGTTCTGACAAGTTTCATGCAGACGGATAATACTCTACCGGGGGAGAAAACGGCGACCGGCACGGTTAGCCGCCAAACACGAAAAAACAACCACATCATTACCATTGCCATGAACCTTACCAAAATCCTGCTATCGGCGATAGTGTCGTTATCGGCGATATCGCTCCACGGCGAAAGCATCACCCCCTCGCACAAAGAAAACTCCTGCCAGAAAAAGATGAGAGAACGCGGGTACGGCATGTTCATACACTTCGGCATGAACACGTTCAACGGCATGGAATGGTCGGAGGGTAAAGACCCCGCCACACTCTACAACCCGACGGAACTCGACTGCGAGCAATGGGTGCGCACCGCACGCGACGCCGGATTTCGCTATGTGCTTCTTGTCACCAAGCATCACGACGGTTTCTGTCTGTGGGACAGCGCCGTCACCGACTACGATGTGGCCTCGTCAGGCAATCCGACCGACGTGGTGAAGGCTGTCAGTGACGCATGCCGCAAATACGGTCTCGAATTCGGCGTATATTACTCGCTGTGGGACCGTCACGAACCGTCATACAAGGCCGACGACTTCAGCGGCTACCGCAAATATATGGACGACCAGCTGACCGAACTGCTCACCAACTACGGCGACGTGTGCGAGATATGGTTTGACGGAGGATGGGACCGTCCGGCAGCCGACTGGGATATCCCGCACATCTATCAGCTTGTGAAATCGCTGCAGCCCGATTGCGCCATGGGGGTCAACAACAGCGCATATCTCGTCGAAGACGACCTGAGCAAGAACATCTACGGCTCGGCAGGCCCCGATGAGATGACAGGCAAGCACAATGTGAAATTCGCCTACTTCCCTATGGACTTCCGTCTAAAGGACCCGTTCATAGCCAACTGGAACGACAATAAAATCTACAACGTCAACGGCGAGGATTACTACCTGCCGTTCGAGCATACCATCTGTCTGAGCAAAAAGTGGAACTGGTTTCAGAAAGAGAAGCCGATGGAGACACGCGACATCGACGAGCTCGAGGAACTGTTCTACCGCACGATGGCCAACAACAATACGCTCGTAATCAACGTTCCGCCTGACCAACGCGGCCTGATGCGCCAGAACGAAATCAACGCACTGATGGAACTGCGCGACCGCATCGGCATCAGCCCCGCAGGCAAGAAGCTGAAACACAACACGCTCAAGCGCCCCGTGTCGGTGGGCCGGGCATGCCGCGCATCATCGGAATGGGATGCCGCCGACTATGGTGCCGACAAGGCTTTCGACGGCGGAGTACACCACCGCTGGGCATCGCGCGATACGACAGCATGGCTCGAAGTAGACCTCGATCCGGCTAAAGAATTCAACCGCATCTCCATTTTCGAATACATGGACGAAGTGATGGCCCCCGACGGCTTTTCGCGCAAACGCGCCAACCGCATCACCGAATACTCCATCGAAGCCCTCAACAACGGCAAGTGGGAGACAATCTACCTCTCCACCGACCCGATGGGCGACTGCAAGGTAATCAACTTCGCCACTCCCCAGCGGGCAGAAAAGCTGCGGCTTGACATCAAAAGCGCAACAGCTCCGCCGTCGATCTACGAGCTTTCGGTCTATGCAGCAGAGTGATAAACACGGCAATGACACAGAATCAAACTTAGCAGCAAACAAACAACACCAAACCTGACAACTACATGATTACAAAGACAGCAAAACGCTTTTTATTAGGATTTATGGCGCTTGCCGGAGCTTTTTCGGCAACGGCGCTCGAACTCTACAAAGACATGGAGCAGACACCCGAGGCAAGAGCCAAGGACCTGCTTGAAAGGCTCACGGTAGAGGAAAAGATATCGCTCCTGTATGCTACATCGCCCGGCATAGAACGCATGGGTATAGAAAAATACTATATGGGCAACGAAGCCCTTCACGGCATCATACGTCCGGGCAAATTCACAGTATTCCCGCAGGCCATCGGACTTGCCAGCATGTGGAACCCCGAGATGCAGCAGAAAGTAGCCACGGTGGCGTCAGACGAGGCGCGCGCCCGCTGGAACGAGCTCGAACGCGGCAAAAAACAGACGGCGCAGTTCTGCGACCTGCTGACATTCTGGTCGCCGACCGTCAACATGGCACGCGACCCGCGCTGGGGACGCACCCCCGAGACCTACGGCGAAGACCCGTATCTGTCGGGCGTGCTCGGCACCCAATTCGTGCGCGGACTCCAGGGCGACCATCCCCGCTATCTCAAGACAGTGTCGACACCCAAGCATTTCGCAGCCAACAACGAAGAGCACAACCGCTTCGAATGTCAGGCCAATATCACGGAGACCGACATGCGCGAATATTACCTGCCCGCCTTCGAGCGTTGCGTCAAAGAGGGTAACGCACAGTCAATCATGACCGCCTACAACGCCATCAACGGCGTGCCCTGCACGGTCAACAACTGGCTCCTTAAGAAAGTGCTGAAAGAGGACTGGGGCTTTGACGGATATATCGTGTCGGACTGCGGCGCACCCGGACTCGTGATGTGGAACCATCACTACGCCAAGACACCGGAGGCGGCGGCGATGATGTGTCTGCAGGCCGGACTCGACGTGGAGTGCGGCGACTATATCTACCGCACCGCCCTGCTCGACGCCTACCGCCAGTATATGGTGACCGAAGAGCAGATTGACTCGGCAGCCTATCACGTGCTCCGCGCCCGCATGCGTCTGGGCATGTTCGACGACCCCGACGCCGTGCCCTACAACCGGCTGAGCCCGTCGATAGTAGGCTGTCAGGAGCATCAGGATCTTGCTCTCGAGGCCGCCCGCCAGAGCATTGTGCTTCTGAAGAACAGCAAAAACACTCTGCCCCTCAACGATAAGAAACTCAAAAAAATAGCCGTAGTGGGCATCAATGCCGCCAACCATGAGTTCGGCGACTACTCCGGGGAGCCGGTCAGAGAGCCGGTATCGGTGCTCGAGGGGATACGTCAGCGCGTAGGCAAGGATGTAGAAGTGCTTTATGCGCCGTGGGTATCAAACGAAGAAGGGTTCCAGCTCATCTCAGCGCTCAACTTCCCCGAAGGACTCAAAGGAGAATATTATGACAATCCCGACTTTCAGGGCACGCCCAAGGTGCGCACCGACAAGAGCATCAACTTCGAGCCCGCCAACCAGGCTCCCGATCCCTTCCTGCCCGCATCGCCCATGTCGATACGCTGGACCGGCAAACTTGTGCCGACCGTATCGGGCAAATATGTGATGAGTTTCACGAGCGACGACGGAGTGCGCGTGTGGCTTGACGGCGAGCTTGTCATCGAGGACTGGAACGTGCATGCCCGCCGCGACGAGCGAGCCATACTCAATCTGGAGAAAGGCCGCAGCTACGACCTTAAGGTGGAATATTACGATGCCGGCGGCGACTGCATAGCCCGCCTCAACTGGATGGTGCCGAGCTCCGGAACCAACGTCATGGAAGAGATGTTTGGCGACGCGGCTAAGATTGTCAAGGAGGCCGACGTGGTGGTAGCCGTTATGGGCATCAACCAGTCAATCGAGCGTGAGGGACAGGACCGCGTCACCCTCGGACTGCCAAAAGACCAGCAGATATTCCTTCAGGAGGCTTACAAACTCAACCCCAACACAGTGCTCGTGCTTGTGGCAGGCAGTTCGATGGGCATAACCTGGGAAAGCGAGAACCTGCCCGCGATAGTCGACGCATGGTATCCCGGGGAGGCCGGCGGCACGGCAGTGGCTGAGGTGCTTTTCGGCGACTACAATCCGGCCGGCCGACTGCCTCTGACATTCTACAGCTCGATCGATGACCTGCCCGACTTCAACGACTATAACGTGAAGAACAACCGCACATATATGTATTTCACCGGCAAACCGCTCTATGCGTTCGGACACGGCCTGAGCTACACGAAATTTGACTACCGCAACCTCAAAGCGGTGCAAGACGACGACAATGTCACACTGACGTTTGACATACGCAACAGCGGCAAGCGCGACGGCGACGAAGTGGCGCAGGTCTACATACAGTTCCCTGAAATCGATGGCGTCAAGACACCCGTCAAGCAACTCAAAGGCTTCAAGCGAGTCAACATCAAGAAAGGCAAGACCGAAAGAGTTGAAATCAGTGTGCCGAAGTCGGAACTCCGCCTCTGGGATGATGAAAAGAAAGCATTCTATACACCCGAAGGCACCTATAACTTCATGATAGGCAAGGCCTCCGACAACATCGTGCTGCAATCACCCGTCACAATATAAACAACATAAACAACGATAAATGAAACTTAAAAAACTGATAGCCGCCGTGGCTATAGTCGCCATGACGATGCCGGCAATGGCAAAGCAACATATCGAGAGGGAATACGTGGAATGGACCGACGTATGGTTGCCGGGCGCCGACCGCAGTGATCTGCCGCACATACTCATCATAGGCAATTCCATAACAAAGGGTTACACGCCAAAAGTGGAACCTGCTTTCGAGGGACGTGCCTACGTGGGCCGTATCTCCAACTCGAAATGTCTTGGCGACCCCGCGCTGTTCGACGAATTGGAATCGGTGCTGAAACACAATAAATTCGACATCATCCATTTCAACAACGGACTTCACGGAGCCGGCTACACCGAAGAGGAGTATGACAAGGCCTTCCCTAAACTGATAAAGCTGCTTCGCAAATATCAGCCTGAAGCCAAACTGATATGGGCGACCACGACACCTGTGCGCTGCGGCGAAGGGATGACCGGATTTACAGAATTTTCCGACCGCGTGAAAGTGCGCAACGAGATAGCGATGAAGCATATAGCCAAGGCCGGCGACATAATTGTCGATGACCTCTGGAGCGTTGTTGTCGACCATCCCGAATATTATGCCGGAGGCGACGGCACCCACCCTGTAGAGTCAGGCTGGGAGGCACTTGCCGCCCAGGTGACGAAAGTGCTTGAAGAAGCGCTCGACGGAAAATAAAAATAAAAGTAACAGACTATAGGTAAGTAACAGACTAGGGTCTGCGCCGATATGACCGGCGCAGACCCTTATTGCATCCGGGAATATAAGATGGTTCTTCAATAATCCGGGGTGTGGATTTGTTATAAGAGCGGATTGCGGTGAACTTATCGGGTGAGGCGGTGTTTTAAATTCTATAACTTATTTTTATTCATTTTTATATTTTCCATTATTACTATTAATTATGATTACACTTCGACCTTATGCTTATATAGCCGGATTAGCGATGTTTGCTACGGTTAATATGAATGCGAGTGAAAGCGATGCGGCATCTGCCGCCGACGACTACGAAGCAAACGGAGAGTATGTGCCGGTGCCGGAAAGAGCTATAGTGCTGTCGGGAGGGATTAACGGCGTGCACCGCGACGTGATGAATGTGCTTTATGACACTTCAGACACGCATTTTCAGGACGCGAGCGTGCCCCGCTTTCTGTTGATCGACCGCATGGGGAATACCCTGTTCGGCATCGGCGGATATGTCGAGGGAGTGTTTCAGTATGATTTCGACGGCGCACTTGACGAAGCCGGTTTTGTGACACATGATATACCGGTGCCGTCAAACCCGGCGCAGCGCAACAGGCTTGCAGCCGACGCCACGCACACCAATATCGTGTTGCAGCTGTTGAGAAAGACATCGCTGGGAGTGCTGAGCGCCTACGTGCAGGGAAATTTCTCTAACGCCGACTACGGGTTCAAGCTCAAACAGGCCTACGTGCGACTGCACAACGTGACCGCCGGTTACACGCGCTCGACATTTGAGGACGCTATCGCCGGAGCGCCGACCATCGACTATCAGGGCCCGGCGGGAGCTGTATCGGCCACAAATCTTATTATTCAGTATAAATTACAGTTTGCCAAAAATTTCACGGCCGCCATATCGGCGGAAATACCTGAGGCCGACTACACGCTGACATCCGGAGCCAACGAGGGCATAAGCCAGCGGTGTCCCGACATACCGGCCTATATCCAGTATCAGTGGGACGGCGGCAACAGCCATGTGCGTGCATCAGCTATTTTCCGCGAACTGTCATACCGCAATCTGGCCGAATCGAAAAACAGATTTACCACAGGATGGGGTGTTCAGCTCAGCGGCGCTATAAAAATGAGCGATATGTTTGAACTTGACTATGAGGCAGTCTACGGCAAAGGTATCGCCAATTACATCAATGACCTGTCGGGATTTGGCTATGACCTTATAAGCGACGGCACTGACGGCAAGATGAAGGCACCCGGCTCGCTTGGCATCGCCGGCGGTCTCCGCGTCAATCTGACAGACAAACTGTTTGTGTCGAGCACCTACAGTTTCTGCCGTCTTTACGATCAGGAGAATATGGGCGGCGACGCTTACCGCCGCGGCAACTATGCTGCCGTCAACTGTTTCTATACCCCGTTCAGCGACTTCCAGGTAGGCGTGGAATATCTCCACGGCCGCCGCACCGACATGGATCACAGTCACGGGATAGCCAACCGTCTGGAGGCGATGGTGAAATACAGTTTTTAAATTTATTGACAAACTATCGGATTTTAAATTTATTGACAAACTATCGGACGGTGGCGGGCGTTTAAGGTAATAGATTGTAAAAACACACATCATTAAAATCTATGACTATGGATAGAATAATTGCTCTTTCAGAGATAAAAAACGCTGTTGAAAACGCCTACGAGAGTTTCAAATCATCAAAAGAAGGTAATGTCGATCCGGTGCTCGATGGTGTCGATACGAAGAAATTCGGCATAACGGTGACACTGGCCGACGGAACCGTAATCAGCAAGGGAGACACCGACGTGGCATCGCCGCTCGGCGGTATCATAAAGCTGCCCCTGTCGACCATATTGCTGAGTCAGAACACTCCCGAAGAGCTTATAAAGAAGAGCGGCCACTGTCCGTGCACAGCGAAGCCCGGCAAGCCCCATATCCACGGTGCGCACGGCATACGCGCCATTTCGGCGATAGAGCCTACCGATGACCCCGACTCGAAGTGGAATTTCATAGAAGACAGGATGACCGACCTTATGGGCACCGCACCGCTTCTCGACGACAAGATTTATGAAGCGCTCAAGAAAAAAGCCATCGACGAGGATATCGTCAACGAGCTTGCCAAAGACGGCTACTATCTGTATGACGACGCCACAATATCTACCGACCTGTATATCAGAGCCCGCTCGATGACAGCCACCACCGAGCAGCTTGCGATGATGGCAGCTACGGTAGCCGCCGACGGCGTTAATCCGTCGACGAAGAAGATAGTGTTTGACGGCGAGATAGCCAAGCATGTGGTAGGCATGATGGCAGCGAAAGGTCCGCGCAAGATGACACTTCCGTGGGATATGGCCGCCGGACTTCCCGCCAAGTCAAGTTTCGGTGGCGCGATTGTAGGCGTATATCCCGGTGTGATGGGAGTAGCTGCCTACTCACCGCTTCTGATGCCCAATCGCGTGTCGGAGAAGGCGGCGAAAGCAATCATGACATTCATGCACAAGCTTGACATCAGCGTGTTCCAGAGCGCAAGGCTTGTCATTGACAAAAACAAATAGCACAGCAGACGATTGAAAGTTATTTCCAATTGACATCTTTTGTGAAGGGAGGCGCGTGCGGCCATTTCAGGCCAAACGCGCCTTTTTATGCATAATTCATGGAAAATGTAAGACAAACCGACGATTTACAATATTTTTGTTGTATTTTTTAAAAATAAAATAGCAAATTGTTGCATAATTCAATTAAACCATTTAACTTTGCACGCAGATACAATAGCGCTCCGCTTTGGAGCCGAAAGGTAAAAAGAAACATTTATCAATAACATAACCAGTAAATAGATGAAAGCATCAGAAGTACTTGACGACCTGCGTCGTCGTTTTCCCAACGAACCCGAATATCTTCAGGCAGTAGAAGAGGTAGTCACCTCAATCGAGGACACATATAACCAGTATCCCGAATTTGAGCGCTACAATCTGATCGAGCGCCTGTGCATACCCGACCGTATATTCTCGTTCCGTGTATCGTGGGTTGACGACAAAGGAGTTGTCCGCAACAATATGGGTTACCGTATCCAGCACTCTAACGCAATCGGTCCATATAAGGGAGGTATCCGTTTCCACTCTTCGGTCAACCAGTCGATACTTAAATTCCTTGCTTTCGAGCAGACTTTCAAGAACTCGCTTACAACACTTGCGATGGGCGGCGCCAAAGGCGGATCAGACTTCTCTCCCCGCGGCAAGAGCGACATGGAGGTGATGCGTTTCTGCCAGGCCTTCATCACAGAGCTGTGGCGTCATATCGGCGCAGACACTGACGTGCCTGCGGGCGACATAGGTGTAGGCGGCCGTGAGGTAGGCTACATGTACGGTATGTACAAGAAGATGGCGCGTGAGTTCACCGGCACATTCACCGGCAAGGGCCGCGAGTTCGGCGGATCGCTGATACGTCCGGAGGCAACAGGCTACGGCAATGTGTATTTCCTTCTTAACATGCTTGCCACCAAAGGCATCGACATCAAGGGCAAACGTGTGGCAATCTCAGGCTCGGGCAACGTTGCCACCTATACCGCAGAGAAGCTGCTTCAGCTTGGCGCCAAAGTCGTGTCACTGAGCGACTCTGACGGCACAGTCATCATACCTGACGGTATCACCGACGAACAGCTCAAGTTTGTATTCGAGCTCAAGAATATCTACCGCGGCCGCATCAGCGAGTTCGCAGAGGAATACAAACTCCCCTACTATCCCGGTCAGCGCCCCTGGACACTCGTTCAGGCAGACATCGCTCTTCCGTCGGCCACCCAGAACGAGCTTAACGGCGAAGAGGCACGCGCACTTCTTGCCAACGGCTGTATAGCGGTGAGCGAAGGCGCCAACATGCCCTCTACTCCCGAGGCCATCAAGGAATTCCTCGCAGCGAAGATACTCTACGCTCCCGGAAAGGCAGCCAACGCCGGCGGTGTATCGGTGTCAGGACTTGAAATGGCTCAGAACTCACAGAAACTCTCATGGAGCGCTGAGGAAGTGGATGCCAAGCTCAAATCAATCATGGCGGAAATCCACCACCAGTGCACGCTCTTCGGCAAGGAAGAGGACGGCTTCATCAACTACGTCAAGGGCGCGAATGTGGCCGGCTTCATGAAGGTTGCCCGCGCCATGATGGCTCAGGGTATACTTTAAACCTGCATCAAGATAAAACCCTTGTCATCAAGGGAAACATAATACGGGCTGCTGTCGATGACAGCAGCCCGTATTGCTTTCCCAAAAGTAGGAACGCACGGCTCGTGCGTCCGCCAACATCTTGATTATCAGGTATAATATTCGGACGCACGAGCCGTGCAATGTCACTAACTTAAGACTAAATTCCACGTTTA